>JBILDK010000314.1:0-3960 GCA_044352625.1 Planctomycetota bacterium | reverse complement strand
ACCAAGCCCGCCGGCTGTGGCCGCTGGCGGCGGCAGCGGATCCGGTTGCCGCGCGTCAGGCAATGGCCGGTTCCGATCAGAGCCCCCTGGCCGACCTCTGGCGCCGCGCGGAAAGCCCGCCGCGCCACTGACGTCATCGCTGTCGGAGACCTGCTCATGCGCCTGTCCGTCCTTCTGCTCATCGCCTGCCTCGCTTCTGCTGCTGAACCGACACCTGCGACCACGGCAAACGCATGGCTTGGGGTCGGGTTGGCCGAGGTCGATGACGCGGTGGCGTATCACCTGGGGCTGGAGGCCGACCTGGGGGTGATGATTGAGCAGGTGGTGCCGGGCGGGCCGGCGGCGGGCATGGGGCTCAAGGCTTTTGATGTGGTGGTGGCGGTGGATGGGGCGGCGGTGTACACGCCGCGGGCGTTGCAGCAGATGGTGGGGAAACATGCGGTGGGCGACACGCTCGCCATTCAGGTGCGACGCGGGGCCGAGACCGTGACGGTTACCGGCGCGCTCGGGTCACGGCCTGCTGATGAAGGGGCTGTACGGACCCATTGCGGGGTCCCGTTCCATCCTGGCCAGCGCCGCGGTACCGTGCCGCAGCCTGATGGCTCAGTGATGGAGTGGAGCGTTGAAGACGAGCCGACCAAATAGCCCGGTCACAGGCCCCGGCGCGAGCCGTTGAGCCTCTGCATGTCCGAACTGCCAGCGGTCCTGGTCGAGGCCTTGGCGACCTACCGCCGCTGTCGGGGGGCCACCGCGCTCGCTGCGGGCGCGGCTGAGGCCGTGGCCGCTGGCCTGGTGGGGGTCGGGATCCTGGCCGCGGCCGATGCGCTGCTGCACCCGGGGGCTGGAATGCGCCTAGTCGGGGGCGTGGCGGTGTGGACCGGGTCCGCAGCGATTCTGCTTGGGCGTGGAGTGCGACCGTGGCTGCGCCGCGATCATCCGGTGGCCCTGGCCCGCGATCTTGAGCGCGCCGCCGGGCTTGAGCGCGCAGAGCCACTCAGCGGTCCGGTGTCCCTGGTCCTGTCGCCGACGCCGGGCACCAGCCCGTGGATGGCGTCCCGCGCCCTGGCCCTCGCCGCCCAGACGGCTGCGGACCTGCCGGTACGCGCGCTGGTGGATCACCGCCCGGCGCGGCGGCGACTGTTGTTGTCAGCAGCGCTCGCCGCCCTCGCCGTGAGTGGCGGCTTCGTGCCCGGCGGGACCGACCTGCTGTTGCGCGCGGCGTGGCCCTGGGCGCGCATCGCGCGGCCCGCCGCCACGGTGTTGATGGTCACGCCCGGTGATCGTCGCGTCCCCGAGGGCTCGGCCCTGGTGCTCAGCGCCACGGCCACGCCTGCGCCAGAAACCGTGACCGCGTTGCTGCAATGGGACGGAGCCGAGCCCGAAGTGGTAGCGCTGCGCCCGGTGGCCGGGCCCGAGGGCCAGGCCCAGCAATGGCGCGCCGAATTGCCTGCAGTGGTGCGGCCATTCACCTACACGATCCAGGCGGGCGATGCCGAAAGCCAGCCCTATCGCATTAACATCGCGCAGCCACTGCGTGTCGGTGCGGTCGGTCTGGTGGTGACCCCGCCGGCTTACAGCGGCCTGCCGGTGCGCCGGCTCGACGGCGGCGATGCCACCCTTGTGCGTGGCAGCGCGGTGACCCTGAGCGCACGCATCGACGGCCCGGTGGCGGCGGCTACCGCCCTGGTGGACGGGGCCGAGGTTCCAGCGCGGTTGACTGATGGTCAGGTGAGGGTGGACGTTGCGCCGGAAACCGACGCGGTGGTGGCGCTGCGGCTGGTGGACCGCGATGGCCTCACCGCCGAGCCGCCGCAGCGCTGGAGTCTGCGCGTGGTCGCCGATGCACCGCCCGCAGCGACCATGACCGTAGCTGGGCTCGACGGGTCCCAATCCGCGGTAGGGGCCAGCGAACTGCTGACCGTCACCATCGCCGCCAGCGACGATCTGGGTCTCGTCACGCTCGCCCTGGAGGTCACCGCGGGCCTCGGCGAACCAGCGCTGGTCAGCCTGGCGCTGCCCGCTGATGGCAGGCCGACGGATCCGCTCGCCACGGTGCTCGATCTTGCGCCCTTCGGCCTCGCCCCGGGTGATGACGTGGTCCTGGTCGCAGTTGCCACCGACCGCGGCGGCCAGCAGGCGCGTAGCGCGCCGCTGCGCGCCGTGGTCGGCGGTGATGGTGCGGCGGAACTGGCTGCGGCGGAATTGCGCCTGCGCGATCACCTCGACCGGCTCGAAACCGCCAGGCGCGACCTGGATGGTATTGAACGTGCCTGGGGGGCGCTCGTCGCGCGGCCCGGCGATGGCGCTGCGCACCGTGCCGAGGTCAGCGTGCTTGCCGCGCGCGCGACGGCCTGGGCCGATGACGGTGCCGGGGTGGCGGCCGCCATCGCGGCCGAGGCTCCTGGTCTGCCAGCCGGAGCCGGGGCCGCCCGCGACCTGCTCGCGCGCTCGGCCGCCGGACTGGCTGCCTGGATACCGCGTTGCCGCGCCGACCTCTCTGGTCAAGCAGGGGTCCAGAGCGGCCACGCCGCCGCCCTCGCCGCAGTGGCCGAGCTGGCGAGCTGGCGCCGCACCCTCGAACTCGGGACCGGTCGCCTCACCGCTGAACGGCAGGTGCTTGCCGCCGAGGCTGATCGTCGCCGCGCCGAACGGGCCGGGCTGCTGGTGCGCGGTGATCGTGCCTGGGGCGGCGAAATAGCGGGCAACGGACTGGAAGCGACGTGGTACCTGGGCAATGCCCTGGCCGGTGAGGTGGCGGCGCGCAGCCGGGGCGCACCCAGCCACGACCCGCGCCCGGCAGGCATCGGCGACACCGGCTATAGCGTGCGCTGGAGCGGCGAGGTGCGCATCCCCACGGCCGGGCGTTGGACCTTCGTCGGCACGGCGGACGACGGTCTGCGTCTGCGCGTCGGAGGCACCGCGATCGCGCCCGATTCAGCGTGGCGGGAACAGCAGCCCACGCCGTATACGGGCACGGTGGAGCTGGCCGCGGGTTGGCACCCGATCGTGGTCGAGTTCTATCAGGCCGGCGGCGGCGCATTCCTGGCCCTGACCTACGGCCGCGAGGGTGCGGCTCAGCGCCCGCTCACGGTTGAGAACCTGCGTAATGCTGGCGGCGGCACGGTCGGGGTCGATCCGGCCCTGGTGGCCCTGATGGTCCAGGCTGGTCCCACCCTTGGCGCAACGGCCAGCGACAGTCTCGCCGCAGCTCTCGCGGGCCTGGCGCGGGTGCCACCGGCACTGAGCGCCCTGGCCGGTCCCACCGCCATGCCCCGTATCGCTGAATTGGCCCACCCCCAGATCGCCGCGACCGCCCTGTTGGCCGCCGCCGATCCGCACCAATGGGGCCTGAGCGACCTCGCCACGGCGCTGACCACCGGGCAGGCCGTCCAAGAGCTGGCGCTCACGGTGCGCGATCTGGTGGAGACGGCCTGCGTGCAGGTGCCGCCGCCGCCCACCGACGCCCTGCTCGCCGACCTTGCCGCCGCCCGCGACCACGGCGAACGCGCCCGTCGTCAGGCCGACCAGGGCAACACCCGGGCGGCGGGCCAGGCTCTCGCTGCCGCGGCGGCGGCCACCACCCGCGCCTTCATGACCGCAGCGACGCGCCTCGCCGCGCAACCCGCCAACGATACCGATCGCCAGGTCAAACCGCAGCTCGAACGCATCGTCCACGAACTGATTGCGCTCGCCAGGGTGCGCAGCGAACTTGTTGCCACCCCCGAGCAGGATCCGCAGTATCGCACCCAGATCGCACGGACCCTGGGGCATGTGAACGCTGCTCTGGGCCCGGCCCACGACATCGTCCGGCTGACCGCCCGACCCGCGCCGGATCCGATTCCTGCCTCCACCGACCCGACTCTGGCCAAGGCCGTCGCAGCCGAAACCGCCGCGCGGGCTTGCCGTCTGGCCACGGCCGAGCGCACCGCCCAGGCGGCACTCACCAGCGCGGTCAGTGCC
>JBILDK010000313.1:0-3977 GCA_044352625.1 Planctomycetota bacterium | reverse complement strand
CGCAGCATAGTGCGAGCCTGGTGGTGGACGAAGCGCACGCCCTGGGCGTACTCGGACCCGGTGGGCGCGGCCTGTGCGCCGCCACCGGTGTGCGTCCCGACCTGTTGGTGGCGACGTGCTCCAAATCTCTGGGCAGCCAGGGCGGGCTCATCGCTGGGGACGCGGCGCTGGTCGAGTTGGCGGTGAATCGCGGCCGGCCGTTCATCTTCTCGACCGCGCCCTGCCCTGCTGCTGCCGGGGCGGCGAGCGCCGCCCTCGTCCAGCTTGAACGCCATCCGGAATGGCCGGCTGAGTTGGCCGTCACCGCCGCACGCCTGCGCGACGGCCTGCGCGCCCAGGGCTGGAACGTACCGGTGGGCGAAACGCCGATCATTCCGGTGATCGTCGGCGACGAGCGCACCGCCCTCGACCTCGCCGCGCGCCTGGCCGAAGCCGGTCACCACTGCCCCGCGATCCGCCCGCCCACGGTCCCCGAGGGCACCTGCCGCCTGCGCCTGACCGTGACCCGCGCCCACCGCCCCTCGGATCTGCGCAAGCTGCTCCAGGCGTTGGGCTCCCCAACCACCAACCACCAACCACCAACCACCCAGGGATAACCATGTCCGTCCTCGGCATCGACCTCGGCACCTCTGGCTGCAAAACCGTTCTCGTCGCGCGCGACGGGCGCATCCTCGCCTCGGCCACGGCGGATTATCCGCTGTCCACGCCCAAGCCGCTGTGGAGCGAGCAAGACCCCCACGACTGGTGGAAGGGCGTGGTGGCGTCGGTGCAAAAAGTCGTGAAGCAGTGCCCCGGCGAGACCATCGACGGCATCGGCATCGGCGGACAGATGCATGGTGCGACCCTGCTCGATGCCCAGGATCATGTGGTACGGCCCGCGATCCTGTGGAACGACGGCCGCTGCCAGGCCGAGTGCGACCTCATTCACCAGAACTTCCCCGGGGTCATCAAGGAGACCGGCAACCGCGCCCTGGTCGGCTTCACGGCGCCCAAGCTGCTGTGGGTGCAGCGCCACGAGCCGAAGGTCTGGAAGCAGGTGCACAGCGTGCTGCTGCCCAAGGACTACATCCGCTTCCTCATGACCGGCGAGAAGGTCGCCGAGATGTCGGACGGCGCCGGCATGCTGCTCATGGACGTGGCCAAGCGCCGCTGGTCGGCGAAGATGCTGAAGGTTTGCGGCATCGACGAGTCTTTCCTCGGTCGGCTGGTCGAGGGCACTTCCATCGCCGGACACGTCACCCCCGGCGCGGCGCGGCAGCTCGGCATTCCCGCAGGCGTTCCGGTGGTCGGCGGTGCTGGTGATCAGGCTGCGGGCGCGGTGGGCGCGGGCTGCATCAAACCCGGCTCGTGCACCATCGCCATCGGCACCAGCGGCGTGGTGTTCACCACCACCGCCGGCTACAGCCCGGACAAGCAGGGTCGGCTGCACACCTTCTGCCATGCCATCCCCGGCACCTGGCACCAGATGGGCGTGATGCTCTCGGCCGCCGGCAGCTTGCAGTGGTTCCGCGACACCTTGGCCCCTGGCGCCGATTTCGGTGCGCTGTGCACCGAGGCTGGGACCGCGCCCCTGGGTTGCGACGGCTTGACCTTTCTGCCGTACCTTACCGGTGAACGCACGCCGCACTGCGACACCCTGGCGCGCGGTGCTTTCATCGGATTGATCCGCAGCCACCAGCGCGCGCACCTCACCCGTGCGGTGTTGGAGGGCATCTGCTGCGGCTTGGCCGACAGCCTGGATCTGATCCGCGCCAGTGGCACCACGGTGAAGGAGGCAACCGTCACCGGCGGTGGCACACGGAGCGCCGTGTGGATGCAGATGCTCGCCGACATCGGCAATGTCACCGTGGTCCTGCGCACCGGCGCCGATGCCGGTCCGGCCCTGGGCGGTGCCCGCCTGGCCCTGGTCGGCGCCTGCGGCATCCCCGTGGTCAAGGCCTGCGCCCCCGGCCCGGTCGAACAGACCTTCAAGCCCAATCCCAAGGTGGTGAAGGCCTACGCGGCGGTCCGCGCCCGCTTCGCCGCGCTCTACCCGGCGCTCCGGCCCAGCTTCCACGCCTGAGAGCCTGAGCAGAAACCCCTGACCGAGGAGACGGCGGGGATCGTCGAGTGACCGCAAGGAAGACGAAACGAAGCGATACTGGAGGTATCGTGAGTGGAGTCTGACGCCGCGGGCGCCGACGAGATCCGACGTATCCGACCGAAGGGGTTTTTGCTCAGGCTCTGAGCGCCGCGGCCTGCAGGTCGGGCTCCAGGGGTGGTTCCGCGTCATGCGGCAAGGGTGGAGCGTCGAATCGGTGCCGGTGATCTCGGCCTACAACCGCACCGTTCTCGGAAGCGGGGTGCGGCGCTCCAGTCCGAGGTCGAATGACATGGCGATGTGGCAGTGCTCGTCAGCGGTGCGCCGGCGCCTCGCGGCAGTGTCCACCCGCTGAGCTGCGCCTCAGCCGGCACTGGCCAAGCGGGCGAGGGTGGCGGAGGCTTGGCGCTGATCGTCGGCCAGGCGGGCCACGCGGCTGGCGTTGTCGGCGGCGGCGCTCACCGTGCTGGCGATCTCGGCCGTGCCGCTGGCGGCATCGACCACGTGATCCGTCATGCCGACAGCGGCGTGCCGCTGCTCCTCGGCCATGGCCGCGATGGCCTGCTGCTGCTCGCTGATACCCCTCACCGCAGCGGCGATGCGGGTCAGGGCGGTTGCGGCCTCCTCGGTCCCGGCCTGCATGGCACTGATCCGGGCGCGCACGTCGGCGGCGGCTTCGCTGCTGCGCTTGGCCAGGACCTTGACCTCGCTGGCGACCACCGCGAAGCCCCGGCCCGCCTCCCCGGCGCTGGCGGCCTCGATCGCGGCATTGAGGGCAAGCAGGTTGGTCTGGTCGGCTATATCGGCGATGTCCTTGACCACCGTGCCGATCTCCTCGGCGGCGGTACGCAGCCGCGCCATGACGTGGTCGCCGCCGGTAGCCAGGTCGCGGGCCTCACCCGATATGGCGCCGCTGCGCACCGTGGCCTCAGCGATGCCAGCGATGGCCTGGGCCATGGTCGTGGCGGTGGTGCGGACCTCCTGCAGGCGGCCGGCGATGTTTCCGGCGGCCACCGAGGTCTGCTCGGTTTGCGCAGCGAGGCTGGCGGCGGTCTCGGCCATGAGGTCGCTGCCGTGACCAGCGGCGGTGGCCTGGGCGCCGATCGCACGGTTCTGCTCGGCCAAGTGTTCGGCCAGGGCGCGTTGCCGGGCGAAGGCGGCATTCACCCCCCGGGCCAGGGGGTCCAGTTCGGTGCCGGTGTCCTGTGGCAGAGTCACGTCTGGCTCACCGGCCTCGATGCGGGCAAGGGCCGCAAGGTCGGATGCCACCAAGGAGCGTATGCGGCGCACCAGCAGTATGGCCACCATGGCCAGCACTGCGAACACCAGCGCCGTGACCGCTCCGCCGACCAGCATGGCGCGGGCGGTGTTGCTCAGGGCAGCGGCTTCCTGGGTTTGGTTGTGGGCGCGGACTTTCTCAACCAGCTGGCGAATGTGTTCTTCATGAGCCGCATAGATGGGTTTGATCTCTCCTTGCAGGGCCTTGCGTGCGGTCATCAGGTCGCCTTTGCTCAGCGGTTTGATCACCAGTTCGGAGGCCTGCGCATAGAAGCGCTCTGCTTCGTGGCGGGAGGCGGCGAACGGCTCGGCGAAATCTGGGGCCAGCCCCAAGTTGGCAGCCCAGCGCGCAGTAAATGCGGTGTAGTCCTGGTTGAGGGTGGCGAAGCGTGCCAACAGGCGCTCGCGCATGGCGGCATTGGGTTCGATCGTGGCCTCGCGCAGGACGAGGACGGATTCGATGATGAAGCCAGGCGGAGGCATGATGTCCGCCATCAGGTCGGTTCCGGCGCGCAGGTCCCGGTACACCGGGCCGGTGATGGCGAAGCGGTGGAGGCTCCAGCCAGCCACGACTACCACTACCACCAGGCCCAGCAGCCCGGTAGCGGCGATCAGCAGG
>JBILDK010000312.1:0-3978 GCA_044352625.1 Planctomycetota bacterium | reverse complement strand
GTCAAACTATCGGTCATGCCCGAACTGACCGCGCCCGCTCGCCTCGCTCTGGGCAATGCGCTGCTCGCCGCCACCACCTTGGCCGCGATCCTCATCGGCAAGGGCCTGGGCGCGCTGGCCGATCCGCATCCCTCACCGGCCCTCATGGAGTGGACCGGAAGCCCCGTGCTGGTCCTTGGCGTCAGCGGCGGAGTGCTGGCCGTGCTCGGCATCGTCGCCGCGTTCCGCCTGCCGCGGCTGCAACCCGCCGATCCTGGGCGCCAGGTGCGCATGTGGGATTACCCCCGGCAGGTGCACGCCCTGTTCACCGTTCCCGGCCTGCTGGTGCCGGCTCTGTCCCTGGCCGCCTTCTGGGGCGTGGCGGTGGCCGCGGAACTGCTGCTGTTGCCCATCTCCACCACCGCCTTCGGCCTGGACGGCCTGGGCCTCGCCCTGCTCGTGGTGGTCCTCACCAGCGGCATCATTCTCGGTTCGTTGCTTGCCCCGTGGCTGATGGCTGCGGCCTATCCTGCCGGGGTTCCATTACTCGGCACGCTGCTCGCCGGCCTGGGCCTGCTCGCCGCCGGTGACGCGGCCCACCGCGCCTTGATTGATACCGCCAGCGGTCCGACCATGTTCGGTGTCTGGTTGTTCGTGGCTGGTTTCGGCGCGGGGCTGTGGGATGTGCCCATGCAGGTGCTGTTGCAGCGCCGGGCTCCGGCGGAGATCCGCAACCGGGTGATGGCTGCGGTCGGCATCACCACCAGCCTGGGCATGGTGGCATCCTCGGTGCTGGTCATGGCGCTGTCGTCGCTTGGCGGGCTTGATGCCGGCCGCATCTACCAGCTCATCGGCTTGGCGGCGGTGACGGTGGCGGTGGGCGGCATGGTGGTCTTCCGGGTCCAGCTCGCGGCGTGGTTGGTGGCGATCACGGTGCGCTTGGTGTGGAACCTGCGCGTCACCGGCAGCGAGCACATCCCGGCGAGCGGTGGCTGCGTCATCGCCTGCAACCATCAGAGCTATGCCGACGGCTTGGCGCTGATGGCGCGCAGCCCGCGTCCCAGCCGCTTTCTGATCCATGCGCCGTTCACCCGCATTCCGGTACTCGGCTTCCTGGTCCGCGCCGCGGGGGCGATTCCCGTGGATCCCAGGGATGGCCACCGCGCCCTGATCAAGGCCATCGACACCGCCGTGCAGGCGGCCAAGGCCGGCGAAGTCGTGCTCATCTTTCCCGAGGGCAAGCTCAGCCGTGGCGGTCAGATCGATGTCTTCCGCGGCGGCGCCGCCGCCATCGCCGAGCGCGCTGGCGTACCCCTCATCCCGACGCACCTGGATGGCCTGCATGGCACCTGGATGGCGCGTTCGGCGGTGAAGGCACCACCGCGCCTGCGGCGCACCGTGCGCGTGCGCTTCGGCGCGCCGCTGCCCGCGGGGACCACGCCCGCCGCGCTGCGCGCTGCGGTGCTCGACCTGGGCTTCGCTGCGGCCAGCGCCGAGGCCGAGGCCGATTGCGCTACCCTCGGTGGGGCCGCCCTCACCACGCTGCGCCGCTCGTGGCGGCGGGTCGTGGTCCGCGACCAGGGCGGCGCGATGCCCGGGTGGCAGGTGGCGGGGGCGGCCCTGGCGATGATTCCGCATCTGAAGCTCGCCGCCGATGAACGCGCGGTGGGTGTGCTGCTGCCACCGGGTCGTGCCGGTACCGTGGTCAATCTGGCGCTGGCCCTGGCCGGGCGCACCGCTGTAAATCTCAATCATACCGCCGGCACTGCCCAATTGACGCGGATGTGCGCCCTGGCCGGGGTGCGCACCGTGGTCAGTTCGACCCTGTACCGGCGCAGGATCGGCAATCCCGAGCTGCCCGGTCGGATACTGGCGGCCGAGGAGCTGTTTCCCGCGCTGGGCAAGGTCGGCGTGATCCTGGGGGCGCTGCGCGCGCTCGTGCTGCCGGGCTGGATGCTCGACCGGGCCCGCGCCTCTGATGTCGCCGCCATCGTCTTCTCCTCGGGCTCGACCGGTGATCCCAAGGGCGTGCAGCTCACCCATCGCATCCTGCGCGCCCAGTGCCGCGCCATCCGCCGTGGGTTGGGGCTCAATCCTGCCAACGACGTGATCCTCTCGCCCTTGCCGCTGTTCCACAGCTTCGGCCTGGTGCCGGGCATGTGGCTGGGGCTGGCCGAGGGCTTCGCCATCGCCGCCCATCCCGATCCCACCGACGGCGCCGCCATCGGCGCCCTGGCCGAGGCCGGCAAGGCCACGTTCCTGATCTCGACCCCGACCTTCGTGCGCGGCTGGATGCGGCGCATCGAGCCAGCCCAATTCGCATCCTTGCGCTTTGCCGTGGTCGGTGCGGAACGCTGCCCGGCTGAACTGAAAACACAATTCAAGGAGCGCTACGGTGCCGACCTGCTTGAAGGCTACGGCTGCACCGAACTGGCTCCGGTGGTCTCACTCAATCTGCCTGAAATGGCCGTGGCAGGCGACAGCGAACGCGAGGTCCGCGCCAAGGAGGGCAGCGTCGGGCGTCCGCTGCCTGGGTTGAGCGTGATCGCGGTGGATCCCGCCACCCGCGAGCTGCTGCCAGTGGGCAGCGAAGGCCTGCTGGTGGTGCGCAGCGCCAGCCGCATGCTCGGTTATCTCACCCGCGATGACCTGACCGCGGCGGCCTTCGCCCACGGCGGCTATGTCACCGGCGACATGGGCCGGATCGACGCCGAGGGTTTTGTGTTCATCACCGGACGCCTCGCGCGCTTCGCCAAGATTGCGGGGGAAATGGTACCGCTCGACCATGTCGAGGCGGCCCTCGCCACCGCCCTGGCGGCGCAACCCGGCGCGGCCGAGATCGAGCTCGCCGTCGCCACGGTCAGCGACCCGGCCAAGGGCGAACGCCTGGTGGTGCTGCACACCGGCTGGACTGGCGATTGGACGGCGCTGATCGAGGGCCTGCCGGATCTGCCGGCGCTGTGGCGGCCCAAGGCCCGGGACGTGCGCCAGGTGGACGCGATCCCCAAGCTCGGCACCGGCAAGCGCGACCTCGCCGGGATCAAACGCCTGGCGGGGACCTAGCCGCCCCAGCGAACCGGCCTGCACCGGTGGCCGCCGCTGCCTGCAGCCGTTGAATCTCAAAACGCAGTGGGTGGTGAGGAGGCAATGCCATCCGCCCTGTCCACCGAGCACCTCCTGGGTTAGGTGGTCAAGGGCCGAACCTCGACCTTGCATCCCGGCCCCTGCTCCACGCTGCCCGCCATCATGTCACGCTTCACCGCCCTCGCTCTCGTCGCCCTTGCCTGCTGCTCAGTCGCCACCGGCTGCACCCGCGGTCCGAAGAAGAAGGACTACAACCGGCCGCTGCCCCCGGGGCAGATCGCGCTGCGCGAGGTCGACATCAATACCCTGCCTGACGTCAGCTTCGGCCCCGGCGAGAAGGACGCGGTGCGCGCCGCGCTCAAGCACAGCCAGGCGTTCCTGGCCAAGAAGGGTTCGGACAAGTGGTACCCCCAGGCGCTGGTGACCAAGGACGAGGTCGTGCGCAGCATCACCGCCCTGGATAACGTCCTCGCCTCGTCAACCAGCGACGCCGAGATCAACGCGCGCATCAAGGCCGGCTTCCGCGCCTACATGTCGATCGGCTGTGATGATGAGGGCACGGTGTTGTTCACCGGCTATTACACCCCGATCTTCAATGGCAGCCGCACCCCGGATGCGACCTACCGCTACCCGATCTACAAGAAACCAGCCGATCTGATCAGCACCAGCGCGCTTGAGATGTCGCAGCAGAAGCTGCCCGATGGTTCGACCCAACCCTACCCCTCTGCGGCCGAACTTGACTCCAGCGGTGCGCTCAAAGGGCTCGAACTGGTGTGGTTTGCCGACCCCTATGAATGCTATCTCATCCGCGTGCAGGGCAGCGGCAAGATCCGCCTGACCGACGGCTCGACCATGGAGGTCGGCTACAGCGCCACCAATGGCCACCAGTATCACGGCATCGGCAAGGAACTGGTC
>JBILDK010000311.1:0-3994 GCA_044352625.1 Planctomycetota bacterium | reverse complement strand
AGGGCTCGGGCCTGTATCCCGCCACCAAGCAGGCGTTGGGCCCGATCGTGGTCCAGGGCCAGAACGAGGTCGGCGACCGTCGCGGCGGCACCTATACCGGGTTGTCCATCGCCTGGACGCGCAGCGCACTGATGAGCGGCCTGGACGGCGGCGTGGCCGCGGCCAAGGCCCAGGGCCTCAAGGTCTATGAGACCCAGGACACCGCCGACGTGGCGACCCTGCTTGGCACCGTCGCCGCCAGCGTCCTCAAGGGCACCGTGGTCGATGCGGCAGGTGGCTTCGGGAGGGTCGATCCCAAGGATATGGCGAAGGTGTTCGGCGCGCACTGAGCCGCCGTGATGATCCACATCCCCGTCCTCGCCTGGGCCACGCTCGCCGCGCTCGCGGTGAGCGTGGTGGCGGTGCGGGCGGCGATCTGGGCCGCCGACCGGCTGCGCTACCACAGCGTCGCCGGCAGCGAGGCGCACAAGATCCAGACGCGCAATGTGCCCTATGGCGGCGGCCTGGGCATGGCCCTGGCGATGCTCGTTGGCGTGGGTCTGGGCTATGGATTGGGCGGCGCCACCAGCCTGGCCGGCGATGCGCCGGTGAACCACGGGCCGCTGTGGGGCATGTTCTCAGGCGCGTTGATCCTGCTGGTGGCGGGGGCGCTCGATGACCGCAAGGCCATGCCCCCACGCGCCAAGCTGGTGCTGCAGTTCGCCGCGGCGGCGCTGTCGGTGTGGGGTTCCGACCTGCGCATCGACAGTTTGCAGGCGTGGCCGGTGCTGGCCTACGGGGTCGCCTGGTGCTGGCTGATCCTGGTGACCAATGCCTTTAACCTGCTCGACCATGCCGACGGCCTGAGCGGCAGCGCCGCGCTGGTCAGCGCCTGCGTCATCCTGTCCGGCGCGTTCATGGCCGGCGACGTGGCGTTGGGTTTGGTGATGGCCTGTCTGGTGGCAACCCTTGCGGGTTTCCTGGTGTGGAATCTGCCGCCGGCGCGGGTGTACATGGGTGATGCCGGCGCTTTGCCCCTCGGTCATCTCATCGGCTGCGGCACCCTGGCGGTGACCTTCTGGCCGGCTGGTGCCGGCACCGGCAGTTGGCTGGCGATCTTCACCCCGCTGATCATCACCGCGATTCCGCTGTTCGACACGGCGGTGGTGGTGCTCAAGCGCCTGCGCCGCGGGACGCCGCTCATGAAGGGCGACCGCAACCACATCGGCCACCGCCTGGTGCGTCTTGGCCTGACGCCGCTCATGGCCCTGGGCGTGGTCATCGCGCTACAGACGGCACTCGCCGCCAGCGCGCTCCAGTTGCGCAGCGGCGATCTCACCACCGGCCTCATCGCCTTGGCGCAAAACGCCGCGATCCTGGTGGCGGTGCTGCTGCTTGAGACCATCCGTGACCACGGCTGAAGCGAACCGTCCGGAAGTCCTGGCGATCCCGGCCATGGGGTCTGATCAGGCGGCTGTCCGACCTCCGGACCTCCGGACCTCCGGACTTCCGGACCCTGACCACGCGCGCGTGCGCCACGGCCTGGGCCTGATGCATGGCGGCCTGCTGGTGCTGCTGCTCGCCCTGCGTCCGCTGGTGTGGGATGGCGATGCCGCCGCCCCAGCCAATGTCCTGTGGTTGCTGTTGGCACTGGTCGCGACGGTACTGGTCGCGCTCGAGGTCGCCGCGGGTTGGCGACGTGAGCTGCGCTGGGGCTGGGGCGGAGTCCTGGGCCTGGGCCTCGTGGCGCTGCTGTTCATCGCGGCGTGGCGCGCGCCGGTACCCGCCACTGGTTGGGCCCTGTGGTTGCAGCTCGCGGTGGTGCTGGGTTGGAGCGGTGCGCTTGCCCAGATCATCCCCGGCCGCGAGCGCTTGGTGCTGGCGGGCCTCGCCGCTGGCCTGGCCGGACAGCTCGCCATCTGCGGACTCCAGCCCGTGTGGGCGTTTCCGGCGATGACCGCAGCCCAGGCCACCGGCGATCTCGCCCTCGGTGCGGACGGCATCAACGCGGCGGACTTCGCCGAGCGCGTGGCCCGGGGTGGAGTGTACGGCACCTTCACCCTGGCCAACACCCTGGCTGCGTACCTGCTGCTGGTCGTGCCGGCGGTGGCGGCGCTGGCGTGGCAGCGGGATGTTGGGCGCATCCAGCGTGGCCTCGGTTTCGCGCTCGGCCTCGCCGCGCTGGTGATCGCGGGGCTGGCCTCCAGCAAGGGCGCCTATGTCGCCGGACTGGCAGCGGCCGGTATGCTGTGGACTGCGGTGCTGCGCGGACCGTGGCGCTGGCTGCCGCTGGCGGGAGCGCTGGCCGCAGGCCTGACCCTGTGGCTGGTGCCCGCGGTGTCGGAGACCTTCGCCGCAAGCGCACGGGTGCGCGTCGGCTACTGGACTGGTGCGTTGCGCCTGATCAGCGAAGCCCCGTGGACCGGCCATGGGATCGGCGCTTTCATCGAACGCGGCCCCGGCGTGCTACCGCTGTGGGCCGAGCCCAGCCGCCTGGTGCACAACGAGGTGCTGGAAGTCGCCGTGGTCGCGGGCCTGCCGGCGGCGGCGTTGCTCGTCGCGCTGCTGGTCTGGCTTGCCGCCGGCACAGCCCGGGGCGCGGTAACGGCGGAACCCGCGCCGCGCCGCCGCGTACTCGTGGTCGTGATCGTGGTAGCGATGGCCTACAGCACGCTGCTGGGAATGCTCGATGGCAATGTCGGCTGGTGGCCAGGTGGCCAAGGTGTGGGCGGGATGCTGGGCTACGGCGTGATCCTGGGCGCGCTCATGGGCGTGGTCGCGGCCTGGGCCAGCACCGCGCCGGTGCCAGCGCGGCGCTGGTGGTCAGTGGGGATCGCGGCCCTGGCGTTGCATGCCCTGATCGATTTCGATCTGCACAGCATCGCCCTGGTGGCGTTGCTGGCGGTTGTCGCCACCACGATGGGCGTGGCCCGCACCTGGACCCTGCCGCCGGCACTGCGACCGGCGCCGCTACTCGCGGCCCTTTCCTTGGCGGCAGTGGTGGTGTGGGGCATGGCCATCGGCGTGACCCTGCGCCAGGCCGAGGACGACCTGCGTCTGTTGCGCTTGGCGCGCAGCGCGTCACCCACCCAGAGTCAGGACGTCTTCGCCGTGCTCGCTGAACGCGTCGGCGCAGCGCTGCCTGCTGACGAGCGCCAGCGCCACGCACTCTGGTTTCAGGTCCACGCGACGGCGTTCACCGCTGCAGGCGCGGATCCCCGGCTGCGCCTCAACCTGGCGGCGATCCTGCCGGCGGGCCGCGAGCGCCAGCCGCTCACCGAGGAGCTGCGCATGGAGCTGCCCTTCAATAGCCTCGCCGCCGGATTGCAGGCCGACGACCTCGCCGTCCTCGGCCGCTGGGACGAGGCTCTTGCGGCCGCCAACACCGCCATCGACCTCGGCCCCGCCAGTCTCGCGGCGCATCGCGCCGCCATCAGCCTGCTGCGCCGCGCCGCCGTGGCCTTGCCCACGCGCGCGAGCGAACTCGATGCCCGCCGCCTGAAGGCCGAGGCGCGCCTAGCGGAACTCGCAGATGTGGTGGACGTCCGCAACCGCTGAGCCGGCGACACCGATCAGCGAAGGGAAGGCCAGGCATCCCATAAACCTGACTGTCGCAGTTGGTGGTTGGTGGTTGGGTTCTGGTGGTTGGGGGACAGCACCTTGCGGCGCCGCTGCGGATCACCCATCCGGTGCCGGACAACACCATCACAACGCATTGCGATGCAGTCCCCAACCACCAACCACTAACCACCAACCACGTTTTTCGGGATAAAACACTGACCGAGGCGATCCCCGGCCCAGCCCCATCGCAGAGCGGTGGATCAGCACGCAGGCATGCAGGATTTTCACCAAAGCACCGCGATGGGCAGCACGTCCGCATCTTGGGCCGGGCAGTCATTACTCAGCTTTCATCCTTGTAGCCGGAGTAGCGCCATCATGCGCCACCATGGACAAGCATTGCCCAGGCAGGTTGAGTAGGGGCATCCTCGCCCGGCGGACCGTTATTGAACCTCGG
>JBILDK010000310.1:0-4013 GCA_044352625.1 Planctomycetota bacterium | reverse complement strand
GCCGCCTTCACCTTGTACCGTCTCGACGATCGCGGCCGCAGGCAGGTCGAGCCCGCCAGAGGGGTCGTCGAGCCGCCGGGCCAGAGCATCGAGCTGGTCGCCCTGGTGGTCGTAGTCGTCGAACGGGGCAAATGCGACGTGAGGCAACGGGACCCCGGCCCCGGCGCGGGCGAAGGCATTGCCGGTCGCCGCCAGCGCCCCCAGGCTCATGCCGTGGTAGCCGTTGGTGAATGAGAGGATGGTGCTGCGCCCGGTGGCCTTGCGCGCGAGCTTGAACGCCGCTTCGACCGCATTGGTCCCGGTCGGACCGGTGAACTGCACCAGGTAGTCGAGCCGGCGCGGCATCAGGATGCGCTCCTCGAACGAGTGCAGGAACGCTCGCTTGGCGGCGGTGTGCAGGTCCAGGGTCGCCAACGGCGCATCGGCGGCGAGATGCTCAAGCACCGCCTGCTTGAGCGGCGGATCATTGTGGCCGTAATTCAGCGCCCCGGCGCACGACAGGAAATCGATCCAGGTGCGGCCGTCCTCGGCTTCGAGCAGCGCGCCGCGCGCGCGGGTGAACACCGCAGGAAATGAGCGGCAGTAGCTGCGCACCGCGGATTCGCGGCGCGAGAAGATGTCACGTTCGACTAGCGCCTGGATCATGTTCGGTCCTGATCGGTTCAGCCCGCAGTGCGGGCACGGAAGGGGATAAGGTTGCCGACCCGGGCGCGGACGTGGGTACGGGCGATCCGACCGAGGAAGCGTTCGAGGTGGAGGTTGAACGCGGTATGATGGCGCAGGGTCGAGGCGTGCGGCACCGGCTGGCCGTCCTCATCCCACACCCAATGGATCTCGCCTGCTGGCAACACGCGGAAGGCGAGATCGGGCCGGCACAACCGACCGTTCGCGGGACCTTCCATGTTGAGCGTGTGCCGTTCCTTGGAGCCCCACAGCACCAGCGCCGGACACTCGGCCAATGGTCCGTTCGGCAGGCCGCGCAATGCGCGCATCGCCAACACGCGCTGCATGCCGCCGTCCGCCGGCAAGGATTCGATGGTGGCGCAGACCCTATCGCGCAGCTCGCGCTCATGGCGCGCTGCAATCGCGGTGGGCGTCCACGCCTTGAGCGGCGCCAACCAGCCAACCGGATCAGGCGTCTCGTCGATGGCGCGGGCGGCGAGCATGCGGAAGAAGGCCCGGCCGCGCTCCAGCGCTTCAAACGGATCGCGGCCCTGGCCCGCGTCCGCCGTCATGATCGGTTGCAGCAGGCGCAGCAGCGAAGGCGAGAGGTCGGCCGTGCTTGCCAAAGGACTGATTAGGATGAGGCCGGCGAGTGGCGTTTCGCGCCCGGCCTCGCGCCGCCGCCGAATCAGTTCAAGGGCCACGCCGCCGCCGAAACTCATGGCCGCGAACACCACCGGACGCTGCATGAGCGCCGCCGCATCCAGCTCGGCCTCGATCCCGGCGATGACCGCATCAAGGTCGAAGCACACCACCGGCCAGGTCGCCAGGGCCACGCTCCCATGGCGGGCGAAGACCCCGCGCTGGCGCAGGAAAGCGATGGGGCCGTCCGGCACCAAGCCGGGTAGGCAAATCGTGTGGAACGGTCCCGAACCGGGATGGCGTTCGAATGTGACCTGGGCGTCGGTGGGGCGCGGCATGCCCGAGAGCGGACCGCCCAACGATGAAGACCGGGTGAATGCCCGATGAATGGCCGCACACGGTGCGGTGCCCAGGGAGCACGGGCTTTCGCCAGGTTCCCGGGTCTGCGGATCCGTGAGCGCGTTCACCACACCCGTCAGGCTGGACAAGCCTGCCCGTCGGAGGGTTGGACTGATTATCCACCCACACCTGGGGCGACTCGCAAGCGGGGATCGCTTTTGTGCGGTGGGCGGTGTCGAAATGGCCACAGGGGTGCATGACGAAGCCGGGTAGGAGAAGCGCCAGGATTTCAGGCCGGCGCTTCGCGGCTTGCTGCCAGGGTGCCACCGCCGACCGTGCACAGCGCATGAAAGACCTGCTTGAGAATCGCTGGGTGAAGGTGCTGGTGATCGCCACCACCATCGCCATGTGCTCGTTCGCCCTGCGCGAGACCGCCTCGATCACCCGCCCGGTATTCGTGGCCTTGCGTGACGTGCTCGTTCCGGTGGCGATAGGGTTCGCCATCGCCTACGTCATCACCCCGGCAGTGGATGCTGTGGCCCGACTCGGACTGCGCCGGCTCTACGCCGCTGGCCTGCTTTTCGGCCTGGTCAGCGCCGGGTTGGGCCTGGCCATGGTGCTGGTGGTGCCCGCCACCATCAAGCAGTCGGTCAACCTGAGCCTGCGCATTTTTCAAGGCGAGCCGTGGACCGACCTCAACGGCAACGGCCGGCTCGATCCGGGCGAGCCGTTCGAGGACCTTGATCGCAACGGACAGCGAGATGAACCACTCATGACCCGTGGCCTGGTGTGGCTCGAAGAAAGTCAGAACCAGCTCAAGGTCGGCCTCAACCTCGGTCTCGACGACCAGTCGCTCAAACTGGTGGCCGCCTACGAGAAGGACCTCGCGCCGCTGCACCGCGCTCTGCACGATCACCTTGCCGCCGCCCGCGAGGGCCAGCCCGCAGCGCGCTGGCCGACGCTGCCAACCGGCATCACCAGCGACGATCAGGAACCCGTATGGCCTGTGGCCTGGCCGTTCCTCAGCCCTGCCCAGGTAGCCGAGGCCGCAGCCTTTGTGCCCGCCGCGGACCGCGAAGCGTGGCAGGTGCGCATGGCTGCCCTGGGCGAGGCTGCCTTCCGCCGGCATGGCGCGTGGATCGGTGGCATCCGCCAGGCGCGTCGGCTCGAATCCGGGGCCACGCCCTCGCCCGAGGCCGCTGCGGTCCTCGCCGCCTGGGGTCGCGGCCTGGTGCCCGCCGACCGGCGCAAGGCCAACCAGTACGCCCTGGATCTGCGTGAACAGGCTCGCGCGGGCAACCCCGCGGCTCGCGAACTGCTCGCTGCCGCCGGTGGCACCGGTGAGCATGGCGGCGGCGGACGGACCCTCGCCGCCCTGGTCGAGAAGGTCGAAAGCTCGGTGAAATCAGGGGTGGATGCCATCCCGGCCACCGTGGGCGGCTGGGCCAAGGGCGGTTTCGGCTCGGTCCACGATGTGCTGTCGTTCGCCATCGACGTGTTGCTGGTGCCGATCTACGCTTTCTTCCTGGTACTGGCCATGCCCGCCATCCGGCGCGGCATCAAGACCGGTATCCCCGCGCTGCATGCCGCCCAGGTCATGCGCATCACCCGCGCCATCGAACAGGTGGTAGCGGCGTTCTTCCGCGGCCGTCTGCTGATCTGCGCGATCTGTGCCGGAGTGGCGATGCTGGCCTTCGCGCTGATGTCGCTGGCGGGTTTCCCGGTGCCCTACGGCACGCTGTTCGGCCTGGGCATCGGACTGGCCACCGCCATCCCTCTCGCCGGCCTGCTCTTCGCCATTCCAGCCGCGGTCCTCGCCATGCTTGAACCCGGCGCCGGCCCGCTCGCCGCCGGCCTGGTGCTCAGCGTCTATGCGCTGGTCTCGGTACTCGATTCGGTACTGATCCCGGTGATCATGGGACGCAATGTCGAGCTGCATCCGGTGACGCTGATCATCGCCCTGCTGCTCTGCGGCAAACTGCTCGGGGTGCTCGGCCTGCTGCTCGCGGTGCCCATCGCCGCCACCTTCCGCATCCTGGCCCGGGAGTTCCTGTGGCCGTGGCTGACCGAGATGGTCAACCGCCCCGGAGGGCTGTGGGGCCCGCCACCACCGCCTGCCCAGACCTGATTTCGCAAGGTGGTAACAGGATGGGGAGGATGGGGAGGATGTTCGAAGGAATGCACGGCGACATCCTCCCCATCCTCCCCATCCTGTTCCTGAATCTGCGGTCTGTCTGATCCTGTCTTTCATCAATCTCCTCCCCCAACCCACGTACCTACCATGACCCTTCCCAGCATCGCCTTCATCGGCGGCGGCAACATGGCGACCGCCATGATCCGCGGCCTCGTCGCCCTGTCGCCCCGTCCCG
>JBILDK010000309.1:0-4025 GCA_044352625.1 Planctomycetota bacterium | reverse complement strand
GACATCCAGGCCGGCTGCGGCCGCACCGGCAGCTTCTTTTCATGGGAACCAGCCGGCATCCAGCCTGATCTGGTGACCCTCTCCAAGTCCATCGGCGGTCTCGGCCTGCCCCTGGCGCTGGTGCTCATGCGCCGCGAGCTCGACCTGTGGCGGCCGGGCGAGCACAACGGCACCTTCCGCGGCAACAACCTCGCCTTCGTCGCCGGTCGCGCTGCACTCGATACCTACTGGACCGACGACGCCTTCGCCGCTGGCGTAGTCCTGCGCGGCGATGCGCTGCGCGCGCGCCTGGGCGCCATCGCCGGGCAATTGGGTGGCATGACCTATACCGGGCGCGGTCTCCTTGCCGGGTTGCGCTGCGACGACCCCAAGCGCTCCGCAGCCATTGCCCAGGCCGCCTGGGAACGCGGCCTGATCATCGAGCGCAGCGGTCCCCACGACGAGGTGCTCAAGATCATGCCCCCGCTCAATGTTCCGTTGGAAGTGTTGCACGAGGGCCTCGACCGCCTGGAGTCCGCTGCCTGCGCCTGCACGGGAAACAACTGATGGCCACGACGCCGATCCACCGCCTGCATCAGCAGGTCTTCGACCGCCTGTACGGCTCGTCGCTGCTCTACAACGCGTGCTGGGAGGACCCCGCCTGCGATCGTCAGGCCCTGTCCCTGGGCGGTGACGATGAGGTGCTGGTGATCACCAGCGGCGGCTGCAATGCCCTCGACTACGCCTTGTGTGCCCCCCGCCGGGTGGTGGCGGTGGATGCGAATCCGCGGCAAGGCGCTCTGCTCGAACTCAAGCTCGCGGCGATCCGCGCATGCGACGATGACGAGGTCTTCGCGCTGTTCGGCGAGGGGCGTCATCCGGGTGCTGTGGACCTGTATCGCAGCCGCCTGCGCCAGCAGCTCAGCGTGCCGGCGCGCGCCTTCTGGGACCGGCGCATGCCGTGGTTTGCGGGGCGGGGCGGCGACAGCTTCTATTTCCACGGCCTCGCAGGCGTGGTCGCGCGCCTGATGCGCGTGTACATCCGTGCGCGGCCGGGCCTGCGCCTGGCGGTCGAGCGCATGATTTCCTCCACCGACCTGGCCGAGCAGGCTGCGATCTACGACCGCGACGTGGCTCCGCGCCTGTGGAACGGCTTCCTCTCCTGGATGATCTCGCGCCAGACCACCATGAGCCTGCTTGGCGTGCCTCCGGCCCAGACCGCCGAGGTCGCTGCCCACCATGACGCCAACGGCCCGGTGGGCAGCAGTGTGGCCAGCTTCGTGCGCGGCGCGATCGAACGCGTGTTCCGCCTGTTGCCGCTGGCCACCAACTATTTCTGGACCTGCTACATCCGCGGCGGGTACACCCGCGACAACTGCCCGGAGTACCTCCGCCCGGCCAATCTCGCGGCGTTGCGCGGCGGCCTGGTGGACCGCATCGCGGTACGCACCGGCACGGTGTCCGGGATCCTCGCCGCCGACGAGCGGCCCTTCAGCCGTTTCGTGCTGCTCGACCACCTCGACTGGATGGGCGCGCACCGGCCCGAGGAACTGTCTGCGGAATGGGACCTTATTCTGCACCGCTCCGCGCCCGGGGCGCGGGCGATCTTCCGCTCGGCCCGCGCTGAACCGCCATGGCTGGCGGCGGCGATGGTCGGCGGTCCTGGACCCGGTCGCCTGCGCCTGGGCGAGCGCCTGCGCTTCGACCGTCCGCTGGCGGCGGCATTGCATGCCCAGGACCGGGTCGGCACCTATGGCGGATTCCACATCGCCCATGTCTGATCTCGCCGTCCTCTGGCAGATGACCCGCGGCATGGACCGCCGCGGCGACCACGCCTCCCGCCTCGAAGCCTTTTACGCCGGGCAGGCCGAGGCCTACGACCGCTTCCGTGAACGCCTGCTGCATGGCCGCGACGAGTTGCTCGCGCGCCTGCCCCTGCCACCGGGCAGCGTGCTGGTCGAGCTGGGCGCCGGAACGGGTCGCAATCTCGAACCGCTGGCGGCGCGGCTGCCCGCACTGGGCGCAGCATACCTGGTGGATCTCTGCCCGTCGCTGCTCGCCGTGGCTGGCCGGCGCTGCTCCCGGCCCGGCTGGCAGCGGGTCGCGCCGGTGCATGCGGACGCCACCACCTGGCGCCCGCCGAGCCCGGTCGACGTGGTGCTGTGCTCCTACAGCCTGACCATGATGCCCGACTGGCGGGCGGTGGTCGACAACGCCTGCGCGATGCTGAAACCGGGGGGCCTGCTCGCGGTGGTGGATTTCACCGTGGTCGATGCGGCCACGGCGCGGCTCGCCGGGATCCAAGCGCAGTCGCGGCTGGGACGCTGGGCCTGGCGCACCTGGTTCGGTCACGACGGCGTGCATCCCGACCCGGCCATGCTGCCGCATCTCGCCGCGCGCTGCCAGGTCGAGCACCTCGCGGTGGGCCTGGGCGCGGTGCCGTACCTGCCGCTGCGCGCAGCCTACGCGACGTTCCTCGGCCGCCCGCGCTGATTACGCATTGGCCGCAAGGATGCGCTCGGCGTGGAGCCGGTCGTTCCACGCCTGCGGCACCTTGTGCTGGCCGCCGAGTTTGCCGTGGGCCGCAAGCCAGCGTTCGAAGGTGCCCTCGCCCACCAGGGTGATGCGCGGGGGATCGAGCTGGACCGTGCGGTGCGCTTCATAGTCGGCGCAGTGCTGGCGCAGATGGGTGTCGATCGCCGCGCCGAGGGCGGCGGCATCGACCGCGCTGCCAGGCTCGGGTTGGAGCAGCCATTCGTGTGCTCCGCGCTGGGCGCCGGGATCCGGCAGGCGCGGTGCGACGTGACTGTGGCGGATGCGCGCTCCGGTCGCGGCGCAGGCGGCGGCCAGGGCCTGGGCCAGGAGGTCGCCCTCGACGTGC
Source organism: Planctomycetota bacterium (assembly GCA_044352625.1). Classification (GTDB taxonomy): domain Bacteria; phylum Planctomycetota; class UBA11346; order UBA11346; family UBA11346; genus JAKLKR01. The sequence continues at coordinate 1,165 of JBILDK010000309.1, read as the reverse complement.
TCGCCGAACACCGAGATGCGCGCGGCGGTGCGCCCGGCGAAGCGCATCACGCCGGGTCCTTCGCCGCGCACCACGTCGCCCACCAGCCAGCGCACCAGGCCGCCGGGGGTGGTGACCACGACGCGATAGGTGCGGCCAGGGACGAGGTCGGCGGGGCCGATGCAGGCTTCTGGTCGCGGATCGTCCACCGGGCTGAACTCGACCAGCACGCCCGCGTCGGCGAGCACCGCGAGTGGCGCTGGCACCCCATCGCCCAGCCGCCACGGCTGTTGGCCGACCGCGATGAAGGCCTCGGACGCGGGATAGACCTCCTGCATCCAGGTGTCGGCCGGCAGGTGATGTTGGAATTGCGGCACCAACGGTTCCATGGCGTGGCCGCCGTGGATTACCGCGCGCAGCTTCGGCCATACATCCGTCGCGCGCGCCACGCCGCGCCGCGCGCACGCAGCGGCGAACAGCGCCAGCATCCAGCTGCCGATGCCGCTGGCCAAGCGCAGGTCGCGTCCGTCGAGCCGGGCGGTCATCGCCGCGAGCTTGGCCTCCCAGTCGCCCATCAGCGCGATGTCGCGGCCGGGTTCGTAGGCGCCGCGCAGCAGCCACGGAATGCGCGACACCACGATGCCCGAGAGGTCGCCGGTGGGGATCCCGGCCGGGTTGTGCGCGAGGGTGGTCGAACCGCCCATGAGCAGCATGCGCCCACCGCCCAGCGCCGCCCCGACGACCCCTGCCAGACGGGTGAGCGCGACGGCGCCGCCGCAAGCGTGGTGGTCGAGCAGCGCACGTGATTGCGGGATGGCGCGTTCGCCCACTGCGCCGGTAGAGGTGGTTCCGCTGGTCAGGGCGAGGGCCAGGGCGCGGCCGGGAAACATCACGTCCGTTTCGCCAGCGGCAACCCGCGCGATGAGCGGCTGATAGCCCACATAATCGCCAAAAGGCACCTGGGCGCAGAAGGCCTCGGCCAAACCTGCACCGGCAGGCAGGCGGTCGAGGCCGCGCGCGCGCCCCACCGCCAACGGTGCGAGTCGCGTCACCAAGCGCGCGCGGATGCGCTCCTGCGCGGCGCGTTGGTCGGCGGGTGCGGACGGCTGGGCATGGCGGTGACGCAGCCAAGCGAGGGCGCATCGGGTGAGTAGGGCGCGCATCGGGGGATACTCCGGAATCGCTC
>JBILDK010000308.1:0-4031 GCA_044352625.1 Planctomycetota bacterium | reverse complement strand
AAATCCAGCCGATTCTTCTCTTATCGTTCCCATCCTCCCCATCCTGTTCAACCCTCTTCGGATTCTCCCGAAGGGTGAGTGCTGCGGCAGGGAATGGAGCGGGAAAATCCGCCAATCTCTCCAACTCTTGTTGTCCGACTGCGTTTTTCAGGGTAATGCCATCCGCCCTGTCCACCGAGCACCTCCTGGGTGCAGCTCTATGGCGCTCAAGAGGCTGTTCCCCACCCACTGCGACAGGCAGAGTAAACACTGGGCGTCATGCCTGGTGGAAATGGATGCGATACACCCGATCCACCTGGCGGTAACAACATAAAAAAGTGCGCATCGAAGTGGACTTCAGATGTACGCACGACACAGCTCGCGCAGGTCTGTCGGTGAGTCAGGCGGAAGCCCTGTGGTTCGGCATGGACCATGCTGCGATCGGAGTTGCTCATGGGTTGTCAGACGCATGCTGGAAACATGACTACAGATATGGCCATTCCGCTTGGCGCGCCGGCCGACCACTGGATTGCCGTAACCTACGCCATTGCCGGCTTCGCCCTGCTCGGATGCAATTTCTTTTTCGTCATGAGCGAGTTCGCATTCGTCAAGATGCGCGACTCGCAAGTCGCCGCCTTGGCGTTGAACAATGATCCGCGAGCGCCGTTGCTGCGCCACATCAAGAGCCATCTCGACGAGTACCTCTCCGTGGTGCAGGTCGGCATCACCGGCGCGACCATCGGCATGGGCGTGGTCATTGACGAGGGCTTCGGGCAACTGGTGAAGGACCTCTTCGCCAGCATCGGCTGGTCTGGCGAGGCCGCCAGGATTGTGTCGGTGATCGTCGCCTTCGCCCTCGCCACCTATCTGACCATCGTCACCAGTGAATTGGTGCCAAAGGCCATCGCCATCCGCAATACCGAGCGGGCCGCTCTGCTTGCAGCTCGGCCGATGCGTCTCCTCTACAGCGTGTTCTATCCGTTCATCTTCATTTTGAACCGCTCGGCCAGGGCGCTACTCCGCCTGCTCGGGTTCAAAAAGGATCTCAAGGAGATCCACACTGAGGATGAGCTGCGCATCATTCTAGGTGAATCCCAGGATGGCGGAGTGATGCCCTTTCGCCGGTTGCTGCTGTTTGAAAACCTGTTCGACCTTGGTTCCGAGACCGTTAAGGACGCCATGCGACTGCGCAACCAGGTCAAGGCGATGCCTTCTGACGGGACTCGCGAAACCATGGTGGAGGCCATCCTATCCCATGGTTATTCCCGCTATCCGGTGGTTGCTCGCGATGCCGATCCGGCAGTTCCGCCCATCGGGATCGTCCACGCCAAGGAAGTCCTAGCCAAGCTGGCGCCTGATGCCCAACTGTCGTCCATGGCCAGGCCATTCCTCAGTTTCCAGGCGGACGCGCCCCTGGAACGGGCGTTGAGCGAGTTCCAGCGCAGCCGCAATCATCTGGCTGTTGTCGTCGACACCGCTGGCCATTGGGTCGGGATGCTGTCCTTCGAGGATGTCATCGAAGAGATTGTCGGCTCGATCGAAGATGAGTTTGAACGCGAACAACCGCTTCATCTCGATGAATTGCTCACCGCCGAGCGCATCGCCCTCGACATCACCGCGGCTTCGATCGACGAGGCGATCAGTCTGGTCATGCAGCGGATTCCGCTGCCGGAACTGCCTGGAACAACGACTACCGTGGATGTCGCACGACTCCTGCTCGATCGCGAGCGCAGTTTATCCACCTATGTTGGCCGCGGAATTGCCATTCCGCATGCCCGCATCATGGACTTGGAGCGTCCGATCGCGATCTTTGCGCGGCTCACGCCTGGGATCCCGGTGGCCAACCGCCATGAAGCCGCCCGCTTCCTCTTCATCCTCCTGGTGCCATCAGGCGCGCAGCGCCTACACCTACGCCTATTGGCCCGCATCGCGCAGATCGCGGAAAGCGATTATACTCTAGAACGTCTGGCCCAGGCTGGCGATGCACATGCCATCCAGGAGGCCTTGACGGCCGGCGACCGGGCGATGCCCGGATGAACCAGCACCACGATCTTGCGGCGACCTTGCATGAACTCGCAACGCTGTGCAGCGGACCACAGGGCTTTACCATCGACGAACTCCATGCCCGGTTGGCCGAGCGAACCTGGCTGCTCCTGCTGATCCTATTGCCCCTGCCCTTCGTTTCCCCGGTCCCCATGATGGGCCTTTCGATGCCCTTTGGCATCGCCATCGCCGCGATTGGTCTTGGGGTGTGTCTTGGACGCACACCTACCATCCCGGCACGCATACGAGCCATGCGCTGCCCACCAGGTTTCGTCGCTCGGGTACTGGCTGCGACCGCCCGACAGATGGGGCGATTGCGGCTCCTCTTGCGTCCGCGTTGGGGGTGGATGGTCGAGCGTCCGTGGACGCGGATTCTCGCGGGAGCGATCGTTTCCATCAGCGGTGTGCTGCTGGCGCTGCCTTTGCCAGTGCCGTTTTCCAATGCCTTGCCGGCATATGCCATCCTGCTCACCGGACTGGGACTCGCCCAGCGAGATGGCGTTGCGATCCTCCTCGGCCAGGGCATCTTTCTTGGAACGCTGGTTTTCTTCGCCACCATCGCCTGGGCGGCCGTGGCTGGGATTTACATGCTCGCTTAGGACGTGGCTCGGCCTGGACCGGAGGGAGTACTCGTCGGGTTTGTGTCACGTCCAATACCATGGTTCTGGTCAGACCCCGACCCGATTGTGAATGCTCGCTGATGATTCATCCTAAAAACGCGATAAACTCAACCAATGGGCATGCATCCGTCGTTGATCCAGAGCTATCGAGCATGATCCGCGCTCACCCGCTGGGTGAGTTCGAAAATAGCATGGATACTGCTCCAAGAGAGCGTGTGATAGCGACATTCGCGCGGGAAAACAGGGAGGATTACTGCACGTGCGCGACGCTTGCCGCGGGGAAAGCAGGGCGCTGGCCGAGCGCGCGCATCTGAATCCACACCAGCCACACCCCGGCGCCCCACTGCACCATCGCAGCGGCGAGATACAGATGATGCAACGGGCGGAATGCCTCCTGATCAAGCACGTTCACCGTGGCCGAGGTAAGCTGACGGTCGAGCAACGGGTGGCAGGCGATCTGCAGCCCGGTGGTGATGATCCATAGACCCAGTCCAAAATGCCACCCCCGCGAACCCGTTCGGAAAGCGGCCATGGCCGGACGCATACCGGTGACGGCGAGGATCACCGCCGCTCCGAGAAACCACCAGGTCACCTGTTGGGTGATGAGGCCGACCGTGGGCGGATGACCCAGCACCTGCCGGGCGGTAGGCGCGACCACCCCGAAATAGAGACTGAATGCACCGACCCAGGCGGCCCAGGCGGCAAGATGGAGTGGACGCAGAACACTCATGATGATCTTTCAGCACCCCCCGCGCGCCAAGGCGAGGGCCAGCAGGCGATAAGGACTGCCAGGATCCGGGCCCTCGTCCGCGAGGTGCACATCAGCGGCATGCGCCGCGGAGTTGAACAATTCCATGAGGCAAACGGGGTCGCTGTCACGCCATGCTTGGCCCAGGGCATTGAGTTGGCTTGGTTGCCAGGCCCGCCAGCGCCCCGTCACATTCCACGGATCGTCCTCGGGCAGCAGCAGCGCGCAAAGCAGCCGGCCGGCCTCGCGCTCAAGCTCGCCATCGACCTGATTGGGGTCGTGGTGGCGCAGCCACAGCCAGCCCAGCCAAGCCTGCTTGGCCAGCGGTCTGGCCACCGCGTCCACGTCGCCGGTGTCGGCAAAGCTGAGACGCACGGCGGCAAGCGCGCTGCGCACGGTGTTGGCGGTAACGCAGCCGAGGCGAAAGCCCTCCTGCGCGGCTGCAGTGTAGGCGCTGCGCGCCTGGGCCGAGGCGCCACGGCGCTCCTGAAGCACTCCCTGGTTGTAGCCAGCAGTGACCGCCGCCTCGTGATCGCCGTGATGCGCGACCGACTGCAGCGCGGCGAGGAAAAAACGCGTCGCCACCTGGGGATCATCAAGCCGCTCTGCCGCGAGTTCGCCCAGAGCGACCAGGAAGCGTC
>JBILDK010000307.1:0-4035 GCA_044352625.1 Planctomycetota bacterium | reverse complement strand
CACCGAAGGCATCGCCCAGCCCTGCGCCCACGCGCCACGCCAGATCGGGGGATAGGACGCGGGCGAGGCGCAGCAGGAAACGGATGAAGCTCAGCGCCGCCACGCGGCGACCTCGGCGAACAGCGCCGCCTCGGCGCGGATCGCGGCGCGCAGGTCGCCAAGGTGCACCGATTCGTTTTCGGCGTGGGCGCCGCAGGCGGGATCCTCGACGCCCACCAGGATCGCGGGCACGCCGCCGAGGGCGGCGGTGACCTCCTGCACGAAGGGGATCGACGCGCCGCAGCCGATCTCGACCGCTGCGCGGCCATAGCCCGCCGCCAGCGCGCGGTGGGCGCAGGCGAACAGCGGATGCGTGGTGTCGGTGGCCCAGGCGCTGCCATGTCCGCCAGGGGTGATGGTGACGGTGCAGCCGGCGGGGGCGCTCGCTCGCAGATGCGCGTCGAGCACCTGCATGCACCGCGTCGCCTCCATGCCTGGCACGGTACGCAATCCGATGCGCGCCCAGGCTGCGTCCATCACCACGTTGCCGGTACGGCCGCGTTCGCCGGATTGGATCGCGGTCACGGTCAGCGACGGGCGCAGCCACAGGCGTTCATACAAGGCCGTTCCCGCGGCCGGGAGCGTTGCTGCGCCACCGACCAGCCCTGCCTGCTCCGCGAAATCAGCGGGCTCGTAGGGTGCCGCGGCGCAACCCGCCTGCTGCGCCGCCGTGGGCGTGGCGGCGCCGGCGCACAACCCGTCGACCAGAATGGTGCCGTCGGCCGCGGTCAGCGAACCGAGCATGCGGCACAGCGCCTGGATCGGATCCGGCACCGCGCCGCCCCACATGCCGGAATGCAGCGGCTTGGCCAGGGCACGGACCTCGACCTCGCAGGTCACATGGCCGCGCAGGCTGGTGGTCAGGCTGGGCACGCCCACCGCGACGTTGGCGAGGTCGGCGATGACCACCGCGTCAGCCTTCAGGCGCTGGCGATGCGCCGCAAGGAACCGGCTGAAATGAGGACTGCCGATTTCCTCCTCACCCTCGATCACCGCCACCAGGTTGATCGGTGGTCGGCCCGCCACGGCGCACCACGCCGCCATCGCTGCTGCGTGCAGCGCGATGCCAGCCTTGTCATCCGCCGCCCCGCGACCAAACATGCGCCCTTCGCGGATGGTCGGTGTGAATGGCGGCGAGGCCCAGCGGCTTTCGCCCAGCGGCGGCTGCACATCGTGATGGGCATACAGCAGCAGGGTCGGCGCGTCTGGTCCAGCCCGGCGGTCCTCAGCGATCACATATGGCAGCACGCCCGGCAGGCGTACGATCTCGGCGCTGGGCCAACCGCTGTCGCGTAGCCACTGCACCGTAGCCTCCGCCGAGGCCTCGACGTGGGCGGGATCGAAGCCGGCGAAGCTGCACGACGGGATGCGCACCAAAGCGGCAAGGCGTTCAGTCGTCGCGGAAAAGTCCGCATCGACCCGGGCGAGAACGGTGGCTGTGGACATGGCCAGCACGGTGGGCCGGGCTGGTCGCGGTCAATCAGTCGTGCTAGATGCCCTCGCCCAATCGTTCGGCGAGGAACTCGTTGAGACCGGCAGCGCGGATCTTGGCCTGGGTGGTGGCCACCGCGTAGGGCAGGCGATGAAACGTGAGATTTTCACCGTCAAGCGTGGCGAAGCTCAGGCGGGTGTCCCGGTCGCGTGGCTGGCCAACCGAGCCGACGCAGATGTAGGCCTTGTGACCCTTGGGGATGCGGAAGGTGCGATGGCGGTCGTGGGGTATCATCACGCCCAGGGTCGTGGCCAGAAAGGGGGTGTGGTTGTGGCCGGCGAAACACAGGTCGAAACCGCTGAAATCCTTGCTCAGCGTCTCGATCATCTGGTTGGCCTCGATCGGGTTTTCGGGCTCATCCACATAGTCGTGGACCGGGTCGTAGATTGAGCCGTGAACCAGCAGCACGTTGTCCTTGAGCGCAAAGGGCCGGCGTTCGGCAAACCATTCCAACACGCCGCCGCCAGCGGCGCGCAGGGTGCGACGCGTCCAGTCGATGGCCTGGGCTGCATGCGGATTAAATCGGTGACGGCTGGTGACCAGGGCCTCCTCGTGGTTGCCCATCAAACTGACCTCGAAGCGCTCCATGGCGAGGCGCGACACCGCCAGCGGATCGGGGCCATAGCCGATGACATCCCCCAGGCAGAAGATCCGGGTGACGCCGAGGCGTGCGCATTCGGCCATGACCACCTCGACCGCTTCGAGATTCGCATGGAGGTCGCTGACGATGGCGATCACGAGGCACGCTCCAGGGCCTGGCCCGTGACCTCGCGATAGAGTCGCGCGACGATGTCGATGGTCAGGCCGACGACCGTGCCTTTGGCGCCCTGGACATCGACGACGAAGCGGTCGCCGGTGTCCTGGAGGGCGTAGGCGCCGGCCCGGCCGCGATGCTCGCCGGTACTGATATAGGCGGCGATGTCCGCAGGTGAGAGCACGCGCATGGTGACCTGGGCGGTGGCAACGGCACAGGCGGCGTGGCCGCGGCTGCCGTCGGCATTGACCAGTACGCAGCAGTGTCCGGTGACCACGGTGTGGGTGGTGCCCGACAACGCGGTCAGGATGCGGACCGCATCGGCGTCGTCCGTTGGTTTGCCGTATTCGGCGCGACCCACCGCCACCACCGTATCGGCGGCGAGGATCACGCCGCTGGAACCCGCCGGGATGGTAGCGCCCTCGGCCTTGTGCCGGGCGCGTTCGAGGGCGAGAGCCGTGGGCGGGAGCCCATGGATCAGTTCCTCGTCGGCGATGCTTGGCACCACGGTGAACGGGAAGCCAGCCTGGGTGAGCAGGACGGCGCGCTGGGGACTACGGCTGGCAAGGTAGATCACGCCCCTACCGTACCCCAGGAACCGCTACCGCACAAGGCGCGCCGCATGCCCATCGCCGGACCCCGCTCCCGCAGCCTCTTCACCGCCGCCAAGCGCGTCATCCCCGGGGGCGTCAATTCCCCGGTGCGGGCGTGGAAACGACTGGGCGGCTGCCCACCGATGATCAGCAGCGGCAAGGGTGCGTGGCTGACCGACGCCGATGGCCGGCGCTTCGTCGATTACGTCCTGTCGTGGGGCCCGCTGCTCCATGGTCACGCCCATCCCGCCACGGTGCGCGCGGTGCGCGCCGCCGCCGGCAAGGGTCTGACCTTCGGCGCACCCATCGCCGCCGAGGCAGAACTCGCCCGGCTGATCTGCTCGGCCTTTCCCGGCATGGACCAGGTGCGCATGGTGTCGAGCGGCACCGAGGCGACGATGAGCGCCTTGCGCCTGGCCCGCGCCGCCACCGGCCGCGATCTGGTGGTGAAGTGCGATGGCTGCTACCACGGCCACGCGGATCACCTGCTGGTCGCCGCGGGCAGCGGCTGCGCCACCCTGGGCCAGCCGGACAGCGCCGGCGTGCCGGCAGCGTTCGCCTCGTGCACCATCTCGGTGCCCTACAACGATGCCGCCGCCATGGCCGCGGCGTTCAAGGCCCACGGCAAGCGCATCGCCGCGGTGATCGTCGAGCCGGTGGCAGGCAACATGGGATTGGTGCTGCCGCAGCCGGGTTGGCTAGAGGGCCTGCGCACGCTGTGCGACCGCCACGGCGCGCTGCTGGTGTTCGACGAGGTCATGACCGGCTTCCGTGTCGGCTGGGGCGGCTGGCAGAACGCCTGCGGCGTGCGTCCGGACCTCACCTGCCTGGGCAAGGTGGTGGGCGGCGGCATGCCCCTGGGCGCCTATGGCGGCCGCCGCGACCTCATGCGCCAGCTCGCGCCAGAAGGCCCCTGCTACCAGGCGGGCACCCTCAGCGGCAATCCGGTGGCGGTGGCCGCGGGCCTCGCCGCCCTGCAGGCCGCGGCCAAAGACGGATTCTATGGCCGCGTCGCAACCAAGGCCACCCGGCTGATCCTGGGCCTGCGCGAACTGGCCGCGGCCAATGGCCAGCGCCTGCAGTTCAGTCAGGCCGGCACCATGTGGGGCTACTTCTTCTCGCCCGTGCCGGTCACCGATTTCGCCAGCGCCGCCGCC
>JBILDK010000306.1:0-4059 GCA_044352625.1 Planctomycetota bacterium | reverse complement strand
CCGTTCCACGTTCCTGGTCCACCGCCAACAGCGATGAATGCGTCGATTGCGGAAATCTTCCGGCACCGAGGCCTCGCTGATCTCGCTGCCCACCAGCCCGGGCGGATCGCCGAGCAGGGAAAAACCGCGGCTATTGGTACTGAAGTACAGGATGCCTCCGGGGCGCAGCAATCGTGCACAGCGCTCCAGCAGCCAGGGGTGGTCGCGATCCACGGCGAACGGCTTGGCCATGGCGGTGGAATCGCTGAAGGTCGGCGGGTCGCACACGATCAGGTCGTAAACCGGTCCGGCCGCTGCGGCGGTATCGAGCCAGCGCAGGCAGTCGGCGCGCACCAGGCGGTGGACCGGGCCGGGGCTGAATCCGTTCAGTTCCAGATTTCGCGCCGACCACGCCTGGTAGGTATTGCTCAGGTCGACGGTGACGGTGCTGCGTGCGCCGCCTTTGGCCGCGTGGCAGGTGAATGCCCCGGTGTAGGCGAACAGGTTGAGCACGTCGCGTCCGGCTGACGCGGTTCCCACCTCCACCCGTGTCGGGCGGTGGTCGAGGAACAGTCCGGTATCAACGTAGTCGCTGAGGTTCACCGCGAAGCGCAGGCCGTGTTCCTCGACCACTTTTTCCGCCCCAACGCGATGGAGACGCTCATATTGCCCGTCGCCCTCGCCCGCCTGTCGGCCCTTCTGGCGGCGACGGCGCTTGAGCCACACTCGTTCTGGCGGCACGGCGCAGCCGACCACCACGGCCGCGTGGATGCCATCGAGCCAGCGTTCCTCGTCCTCCGGCGTCTCATTGCGTGTGCGATCAAGGGCCCACACCACCACGTCTCCAGCATACCAGTCGGCAATGAACGGCTGGTCGGGGATGTCCTTTTCATACAGCCGAAAGCAACTGATCCCCCGTCGCCGCGCCCAGGTGCGGCGGTGCTTGAGTACTCGCGCCAAGCGCGCAGCGACCTGGTCGTAGGGTGCGGCGAGGCCGTTCATGGGGCTGCGCCCCGTGGTTGGTGGTTGGTGGTCGGTAGGTGAAAACCGCGGACTGTCCGGTCTTCAACGCGGGCGGTCGGACGTCGTCGCCCCAACCACCAACCACCAACCACCAACCGCTGCGCCGTCACCGCGCCCCCAGCAACGCCGCCGCCACCAGGAAATCATCCGGCGTGGTGATCTTGAGGTTGCGGGCATCACCGGGTACCAGGGCCACGCGGTGGCCAGCTCGTTCAAGTACCTGGGCGTCGTCGGTGCAGGCCCAGCCCTCGGCGGCGGCTCGGGCGAAGGCGGCGAGACCCTCGGCGCGGCGAAAGCCCTGCGGGGTCTGGGCCAGCCATAGGGCGTCCCGTGGCACCGTGTCTGCCACCGTGCCGTCGGCGTGCGCGCGTTTGACCGTGGCCGCGCAGGGCACCGCCACCACCGCGCCGGCATGCTGGTCGAGGGCCGCGAGGCAGGCGTCGATGCACGGGCCGGGCACCAGCGGCCGCACCGCATCGTGGACCAGCACCCGGTCCCAGGTGGAGTCGCTGGCGGCGAGGGCTGCGGCCACCGAATCCTGGCGGGTGGCTCCACCGGCCACGATGCGAATCGGGAACGGCGCGGCGCTGGCGATCGCAGCGACTTCGTGGTGCCACGCGGCATTGACCGCGATCACCGCCCCCGCGACCCGGCCAGCAAAGGCGGCGAGGGTCCAAGCCAGTACCGGGCGCCCGGCAAGGTCGAGGAATTGCTTGGGTCGCGGGCCACCGAAGCGGGTGCCGCTGCCGGCGGCAGGAATGATCACGCAGGCGCGGTTCACGGCCGGCGCTTGGGCTCCAACGCGCCCGCACCATGTACAAACGCGGTGGGCTTCATGGTCGCTGTGGGGTCGGCCTGACCCGGATCCATGTCGGCGGTCCCGGCCTTTTCGTCCGCGCGCCGCGCTGTCACCTTGGGCGGGAGGACTGACGCGACCCTGGTTTCATCTTTTTCGCCGGACGCGGGGCGCTTGGTCGGGGTCGGGGTCGGCGGGGCTTTGCGGCGAGGTGGGGTGAAATAATCCTCGGTTTCGTCCTTGCTCGCTGCCCGGCGGGGTGCGGGGGGGCGAGCTGCGACAGGACGGGGCGCCGGTTGGGGGATCTCGTCCACGGGTTCACGCAAGTGGCGCAGCAGAGCAAGGGCGAACATGCCGAGCGGCAGGGTGACCAGCACTGCCCAGAATACCAAGTGCACGGGGGCGTGGCGGGCTACGCCGCCAAGGCCCTGCCCGTGCGAGGTCGCCGCTCCGTAGTGCCCGACGACCTGGAACCACGCGGGCAGTGAGCGGTAGCCCTCCCAGGCCAACCAGGTCCAGGCTGCGGCATAGGCGCGCGGCGCATCGATGGCACCTTCAAGTGCCAGATGGAAGCGCCGCCCAGGGACATCGCGTAGATCGCCGGCCGAGCGGTAGCATGCGCTGGCCGAGTTCAGGGCCTCGGCGCCGCCGCCCCTCTCGGCCAGGTTTGCGTAGGCATGTCCGGCGAAGCGCAGCGCTGCTCCGGCGGTCTCGGCATCGAGCACCGGATCAGCGCCAGCCTCAGCCAATAGTTTGGCCGCGAGTTGGTATTGGCCGTTGGTGTAGGCATTCAGTCCCACGGTGATGCGCTCGCCGGCGCTGACCGCGCTCAAGCTGCCGAGCACGGCGGTGGCCTCGGAGCTGCGCCCGGCGTTATGCAGGGCCAGGGCAAGGTTGAAGGGCAGGGCGCGGTCCTTCGCGCCAAGCGTGCGCGCCCGAGCTAGGTGTTCGGCGGCGGCGGGCCACTCGGCAAGATGCAGGTGGGCATCGCCCGCAAGCAGATGGGCGTCACGATCGTCGGGTTTTGCCAATAGTACGATGTCGAGCTGAATCAGGGCTTCGCGCAGGCGCGAGGTCTCGGACGCTTGATCGCCGGCGGCATGGGCGCAGCGCGCCAGGCCGGATTTGGCCCGGGCCAAGCCGGTGCGCGCGGCGAGATCCTGGGGGCGGCCTTTGACTGCGGCGGCAAAGGCGTTGACGGCCCCGCCCCAGAGCTGCTCGGCTCCTGAGGGCTCAAGCTCGGCGCGCAGGGCGCGGACCCGGCCCAGCTCGTACCACGCATCCCAAAAATCCAGGTCGCGCGAAACCGCCTCGGCAAAGGCCGACTCGGCGGCTACCCAATCCCGATTCTGTCCGGCCAGACGGCCGGCTAGGAATGCGAAATCCTTGGGGATCTTGGCGCCAGCGCGGGCGCGGGCATCCGCCAGCAGGGCACGGGCTTTGGCACTGTCGCCCATGGCCGCCGCCGCCGCCGCGCCCCAGTAGTGCAGCCAGCCGTCAGCATCGACCGCCTTGCTCGCGGTCACCGCCGCCAGGGCTTCGCGAGGACGGCTTGAGCCAAGCAGGGCCCGGGCCAGTACCGCATCGGCCTGGGGATTGCCCAGGCGCGAGGCCCTGCGTGCGGGTTCGACCGCCTCATTCGGTCGGCCAGCGACGAGGTGGTGGTTAGCAAGTGCGAGGGGGCCGTCAGCCCAGGCCGGGTAGGCTTTGATAAGCTCAAGGAGCTTGGCTTGGCCGTTGATCGGTTCGGCCTTCAACGCTTTTTGCGTCGTCGCCCATTCCATGGGCGTGGGCTGTGTTGCACGCTCTGGGGGGTCGGCCGCGACGAGAGCGGCAGTGAGGAGACAGGCAAGCAGTGGGCGCAGCATGGACAATCATCCCGTCAGCAGTGGGAGGTCATCGGCACGCTGCGCCCTTCGCGCCCGGGGGCAACCAATTGTTCAGTCGCGGCGATTGCCGCCGCCAAGCAAGCCAGCGCGCCAGGCCCAGTAGATCAGCTCCATCAAGGCGACCACCATGGCGGCCACATAGGTCAGACCGGCAGCGAGGAGCACTCCGCGCACGGCATCGTCCTCTTCGCCGGGCCGGGTGATACCGAGGTTGACCAGTGCGGTCTTGGCTCGGGCCGAGGCGTTGAACTCGTTGAACACGATAAAGATCGAGCACAGCGAGGCGATGCCGAATAGGAACACGCCGGCGACCGCCAAATAGTACGAGCCGGTGCCGGGCACCACAGCCTGACCGCCGGCGAGCATCAGGCC
>JBILDK010000031.1:0-13201 GCA_044352625.1 Planctomycetota bacterium | reverse complement strand
GCCCCAGATGCGGAAGTCGCGGCACACGAACAGGTCGCCACGCAGGCACGCCGGGCACTGGTGGCAGGCGAACGCACCATTGGCGATGACTTCATCGCCGGGCTTCACCGTGCGCACCTCGCTGCCCACCGCCACCACCACCCCAGAGGCATCGCTGCCCGAAATGTGGGGCAGGTGGAAGTCCATGCCGGGTAGGCCGCGCCGACCCCACACGTCGTTGAAGTTGAAGCCGGCGGCCTTGATCCGGACCAGCGCGTCGTTCGGTCCCGGCGTCGGGACCGGGATCTCGCGCAGGCCGAGGACCTCGGTCCCACCGTGGTGATCGAACACCACCGCCTTCATCATGTGCTGGCTCATGATCGCTCCCGCGGGGTCAGGCCGTGGCTTTTTCGAGGAAGGCGATGGCATCGCCGACCGTGCGCAGGTTCTGGGCGGCCTCGTCGGGGATCGTGATGTTGAAATCGTTCTCGAAGGCAGCGATGATCTCGACAATGTCAATCGAGCTGGCATTGAGGTCGCCGCGCAGGCGGGCCGCGGGGACGATCTTGGCATCATCCACATCGAGCTGACTCTTGAGGATGGCGGCGACACGGGCGGGGATGGACATGGGAAACTCCTTGGTTGGTGGTCAGGGTTGGGCGAAGACGAGGCAGGCATTGCTGCCGCCGAGGCCTGAATTCCAGGTCGCGGCAGCGGGAATAGGGGTGTCGATCAGGGAGCGGACATGCTCGACCCCTGCACATTCCGGCGCGAGGTCGGCGAGGTTTGCGGTGGGGACGATGAAACCATGGCGCATCATGAGCAGGGTGAAAACAGCTTCGAGCGAGCCTGCACCGCCCATGGCGTGGCCCGAGAGCGGCTTGGTGCCACTAAACCAGGGACGGTCGTCGGCAAAGACAGTGCGTACCGCCTCGACTTCCAGCGGATCACCAATGACACTGGCGGCGCCGTGGCCGTTGAGGTAGGTGATGCGCAGGCCTGGACGCAGAACGCGGGCCTGGGCAAGGGCCGCGGCACCGGCAATCTTGAGCCCCTCACCTGACGGCTGGAACAGGTCGAAACCGTCGTTCGCACTGCCGTAGCCGATGATCTCCGCCTGAACCCGAGCGCCGCGGGCGGCGGCATGCGCCGCCGATTCAAGCAGCAGCATTCCGGAACCGGAACCGACGACGAATCCTCTGCGTGCAGTCGAGAAAGGTTTTACCGCGGCGGCGGGATCGTCGTTGGTCTCGCGTGGCATCGCCCCCCAGTTGTCGAAGGTGAGGCCTACATGGCGCCAGATGTCCTCCTCGGCGGAGCCGCAGAGGCACACATCAAGGTCCCCGTTAGCCACAAGTTCGAAGGCGTGACCGATACTGTCCGCACCCCCAGCGCAACCGGTACAGAGCGCTTGGCTGCGGCCGCGCAAACCGAAACGGGCGCTGAGGTTGCCGGCGGCCGATGAGCTGATGAAGCGTACCAAACTCGTGACGCCGGAACGGCTGGCGCCACCTGGGGCATCGCCTGCTGCCTGGGTCGCAACCGCATCATGGATGCCGCTCAAAGCGCTGCCCACCACCACGCCGAACCGCTCGCGGTCGCATGACGACGGATCCAGGCCGGATTCGGCCAGGGCCTGTTCGGCCGCAGCCACCGCGAACTGGGTCGAACGCGACATGGTCTGGCGCGAACGGCCAGGCTGGATCAGGGCTTCGTCCCAATCTGCCACCGGAGCGAAGAGCTGGCATTTGAGTCCAGCTTCCGCCATGGCCGGCATCTGGCGGATGCCAGTGGTTCCAGCACGCAGGGCAGCGGTAACCGGCGCAGCCCCGATGCCGAGCGAGGAGACCACGCCAAGTCCGCTAACCATGACCCGCTGCTGGCTCATGGATGGGCGTCCTTGACCACGAGACAGGCGTTGACCCCGCCGAAACCGAAAGAATTGGACAAGGCGGTTGAGATGCGCAGTGGTGCGGCTTGGTTGGCAACGATGCGCAGGCCAGTGCAAGCCTCATCAAGCTGGTCCAGATTGATGGTGGGAGCGACAAAACCACCTTCCATCATGAGCAGGGTGTAGATCAACTCATTGCTGCCGGCAGCGCCCATCTCGTGCCCGGTCATTGACTTGGTCGCGCTAACCGCCGGACCATCAGCGAAAACCTCACGGATCCCGGCTGATTCGACGCGATCTCCGATGAGCGTCGAGGTGGCATGAGCATTGACGTAGTCGATGTCCGCCGGACCGAGGCCAGCGTCGGCCAGAGCGGCGCGCATGCAGCGCACGGCCCCCAGCCCTGAGGGCGTGGTCATGTCATAACCGTCGGAGGTCATGGCAAAGCCGGTCAGCTCGGCGATGATGCGCGCCCCGCGGGCCTTAGCCGCCTCCCACTCTTCCAAAACCAGCATGCCCGCGCCCCCCGACGGCACCAAGCCGTCGCGGCCGGCGTCGAAGGGGCGCGAGGCCCGTTCCGGGGCGTCCTCGCGCACCGAGAAGGCGCGTAGTGCGTCGAAGTGGCAGGCAGTTTGCCACGTGGCTTCCTCGCCACCACCACAGATCATGCGCTCGGTCTGTCCGAGGCGGATCGCCTGCGCTGCCTGGCCGATCGCCACCGCGCCGGTGGCACAGGCGGCGGACACACTCCACGAGGGTCCCTGGGTACCGAACAGTACGGAGAGATTGGCACTGTCCGATGAGGCCATGCAGCGCTGCAACGCCGCCCCCCCGAGCTTGGTGCCCTGGCTGAACGCCACGCATTGCTCATGGACCTCGCGCGACCAGCCCATGCTTCCAGATACCACGCCTGTGCGTTCGCTGCGCAGCAGTGACTCGTCAAGACCTGCCTCAGCCACCGCCTGCAATGCGGCGACCACCATCATCTGGCAGCCTTGCCCCATGTTGCGCAGGTACGCCTTGCTGATCTCCGGCGGAATGAAGTCGCGTACGACCCCAGTAAGGCCGCTGCGGAATCCTCGTTGCTTGCGCTCGGGGACCAGGGCCACGCCACTGCGTCCAGCGGCCAGCGCTGCTGACACCTGGGTCCTTCCGATACCCAAGGAGGAGACGATGCCCAGGCCAGTGATGGCGACACGCTTCATGGGGACTCCTCGCAACGGTTGATGACGAGCGCCGCATTGGTGCCGCCGAAGCCGACATTGAACATTAAAACCGGTCCGGGGGGCAAGGCGCAGCCGCCAGCTGGCACATGCCGGACCCCAGCGCAGAGCGGATCGAGTTCCTGCAGATTGCGGGTCGATACCGCATACCCCCCCTGGAGCATGAGCAGCGCATAGATCGCCTCTTGGGCGCCGCAGGCGCCGAGGCTGTGACCGGAATAACCCTTGGTCGAGCTGACCAGAGGCCCTTCGCCAAAGCGGCGGCGCAGGACTGCGATCTCGACCTGGTCGCCCAACGCGGTTCCGGTACCATGGGTCTTGATGTAGGCGATAGGCGGTGCGCCACATGCCGCTGCCCCGGCCAAGGCGCTGCCGATAGCCAGGTCGAGCCCGTCGCCGCTCGGCCGGAACATATCGGCCCCGTCGTTGGCGGAGCCGTAGCCGATGACTTCACCAAGGATCGGTGCGCCACGCGCGCGTGCGCGCGTGGCCTCCTCCAACACGACTACGCCAGCACCCTCGCTCAGGACGAGACCGCTGCGCTTGAGGTCATAGGGGCGGCAGGCTTGGTCCGGCAAGTCATTGTAGCCAGACGACAGGGCCTGGGCGTTATCGAGCGGGATAGCAGGCAACTGCCACGTTGGCCCTTCGCAGGATCCGGCGAGCATCACATCCTGGGTCCCCCGGCGAATGAGATCGTAAGCGCTGCCGATGTCGTCGACGCCCGAGGCGAAGGCGGACGATAGGCTGAATACCCGGCCGCGCAGGCCATACTGCACGGCCACGTGGGCCACGGGCCCGGAGTTCATTGCCTTGACGGCGGTGCTCGCCCCGGCCCGGCTCGGCGGCTTGCCCGCAGCCAGAATGCATTCGTTGGTGTAGGCTTCCGTGACCCCGGAGAAGCACGTCCCGATGACCGCACCGCAGCGTCCACCCGAAAGCTCGGCGGGAGTGAGACGTGCACCCTCGACCGCCTGCTTGGCAGCAACCATCGCGAACAGGCTCGCCGGCGACGCGGTCAGGCGCAGCGGGCGTGGGATGACGGACGGATCGAATCCGGCCACTGGGGCATAAACCCGAGAGCGAAACCCCATGCGCTCCATGTCGGCGCTGCGCACGATGCCGCAGCGCCCTGCACGCAGCGATGCATCCACAGCCGACACATCACTGCCGAGTGATGAGACGATGCCGATTCCGGTCACCACGACGCGACGGTTCATGCCGCCCCCTGGGCGCACAGGACGCCCTCATAGAATGACTCCTGGGCAGCAGCCACTGCATCCCAGCGGTAGTGTTGCGCCCACGCCCGGCAGGATGCGCCCAGCGTCAGGATGGCTGCGTCGGACAAGCGGCTTAGTCGCTGCATCGCCGCGCTGTAGGCCGCGACATCAAACGGCGGCACCACGCTGCACGCATCTGGTGCCGCTACCTCGTTCATCGGCGCCTTGTCGAACAGCACGACCGGCTTTCCGGCCGCGCAGGCCTCGCTGATGACCATGCCAAAGGTCTCGTCGCGCGAGGGCACGCACACGAAGCGGCAATCCTGCAACAGCCGGGCGCGGGTCGCGGCATCGACCCGACCAGGCAGGCTGATGGTTTCCAACACCCCGAGACGTCGAGCCAACGCTGAGACCTGCCCACCTTCGAAGCCGTGGCCGGCGAGAACCAGCGGCGGGCGCTCTGGCATCATGGCATAAGCCCGGAGCAGCAGATCCAGCCCCTTCTGGGCGAAATCGAGCCGTCCGATATACAAAATACCGTTGCCCGGAACCTGCGGCAGCGTGAACAGTCCGTCTTCAACCCCATTGGGGATGACCACGCAATTGGCATGCGGATGCATGGCAGCGAAGCGGTTGCGCATTGCCGCGGTGAGCAGAACGGCATTGCGGTACATGCGCACGCCATGCCGCTCGCCCAGGGTGAACGGCAGGTGGAATTGCCGGGTCAGGGTCCGGGCGAAGAACCATTGCACCGAGGCGATCAGCGGGCGCGTCGCCACCAGCGGGGTCAGGGTCGCCGACATCGGCGGCATCAGGTCCTCGACCAGGAGGTCGTGAGGGAACCGCCGCACCGCCGCCGGCAGGGCAAAGAAGAACGTGATATGATGGGACGAGCCATGATTGCGGATGCGTCGCCCAAGCCTGACGTAGCGCACGCCTTCGCGCACACATTCCGGGGTAGACCCAGGAAATGTTGGGGTCAGGACCGTGACCTCATGGCGCCTAGCCAACCGCCGGTAGATCTCGAAGGTTCGCACCGGGCCACCCCCGCTGAGGGGGTTGTCCATGTCATCGGGATCAAGGTGAAGGATCCTCATGCTGGCACCGTTTCCACGCCGCCGCGCAGCATCGCCTGCAGGCGTTGCGGATGCAGCGCGGCAAGAATGCCCGAG
Organism: Planctomycetota bacterium; assembly: GCA_044352625.1. Taxonomy (GTDB): domain Bacteria; phylum Planctomycetota; class UBA11346; order UBA11346; family UBA11346; genus JAKLKR01. The sequence continues at coordinate 7,716 of JBILDK010000031.1, read as the reverse complement.
ATCCACGCGACCAGCAAGAAACCCGCCAGCGCTGCGAAGAGCTGGAGCGCCCAATGCCACTCCTGACCCGCTACCAAGGCCAGGGCCATGACCCCGGCCGCCAGGAGCGGACGAAGCAGGATTGAAGAAAATGTTAGTCGAACGATGCTCCTGAGCAGTGCCCCTCGCACCACTACCTGCAGCGCGAGCATGCTCAGCACCGCGGCCGCCGCACCCACATGGCCATAGACCGGGATGAGGACAGACAGGAGGACGGTCCCACCTATCCCGGCAGTGGCGAGGACGGTCAGGTCCAGACGCTGACGGTGGGCGGCAATCATGACTGACGACATGATCTGGTCGGCGGCGACCAGGACCGTGGCAAAGATCAGCAGCTGAATCACCGGCACCGAATCGGCGTAGCCGGGGCCGAATAGGGAGACGATGAGGGGTCCGATGAATGCAGCTGTCAGCAGGGCGCAGGGAAGGCCGAGCAGCAGGACCAGACCAAGCAGGTCACTGATCAGCCGAACATAGGCCGTCGAATCCCTGGTAAAATGTCGCACAATGGTTGGATACAGCGCTAAGGCCACGCTCTGCGGCACCATCAACGCCGCCTCGTACACCTTGAAGCCCACGGCATAAAGGGCACTGGCATGGAGGCCACCCAGCAACGGCAGCAGGAGCGAGTCCTGACGAGCAATCACCGAGGCTGCCAGCACAATGCCCAAGAAAATTGGCACCGTCCTCAATTGGCCTGACATTCCCGACCAGGACGGGGCCAGCACTGGAACCCCCTTTAACCCCCCGTTCATTCGATGAACACCGACCGCCAGCAGTCGGGCGAACAGCATCCAGGAGGACATGGCAACCAATCCCCATCCCAAGAGAGCCATGACGATCCAGCCAGCGAGGCGCAGCAGGGATTCACCGCCGTTGATGAACGCCACCAACGACATGCGTTCGCGCCCGATGAGGAGCGAATCGCCCACCAGCATGCAGGCGTGGAGTGGCAGGCAGGCGGCCACCAGCCAGATCGGAAGATGCAATTCAGGCGGGTAGAGGAGCAAGCCGATGGAGCCGAGCGCCAAGCCCAGCAACAGCGCGGCACCCAGACCAATGGCGAGCACGTCCGCAGCCTGTCGCAACGCATCCTCCCCTGGTTTGACGGAATCACGCACCAGTGACATATGCAACCCAAGCAAGGGCAGAAGTTGGGTAAACGCGAACAGCGTAAAGATGGTGGAAAATGCTCCCACGAAAGGAGCCTCACGTTGCCGCGCAATCACCACAAAAAATCCGAACGACAGGCCCGCCGACAATAGCCGCATACCCGTGGTCGACACCACGTTGAGCAGCACCCTGTGCAAGGTGGCGCCCATGGCCCGAACGGCGGCTGGCGTGAACTGACGCGTCATGTTCCGACCTGTTCCCGCTGCAGGCACGCCAGACCGGACAGCATCCCGAAATGACTCCACAACAGGACCTGCCGGCCCTCAAGCATGAAATGGTCGAAGTTGTAGAACACCACTTGTCCAATGATGCTGGCCGTCACCCCAAGCGCCAGGGTGGCATACAACGGATCCTTAAAGCCGATCGCGCGATAACCATGGCGCAGCATGACGGTGAATAGGCACACCGAGATCAGCAGGCCCAACGCACCGCCCTCGGCCAGCGTGAGGAGGAATTTGTTGTGGACGATCGCACCCTCGAGCTGCTCACGGAAGCCCTCGCTGATGTTGCCGAAGGACTTGGGGATGTACAACGGGGTCGAATCGGAATACGAGCCGAGTCCAACGCCGAGAATCGGATTCTCGCTAATCATGAGCATGGCTTGATCGTTCATCAGTAGCCGGACCTCGGTCGAACGATTGTCGCTCTTGGTCAGTCGCAGCAGTACCGTGGGATATGCTGCCAGCGTGAGCGCTACGCCAAGCGCCGCGACCAGAGTCAAGCGGGCCACCTGGCGCGTGCTGACAAGACGCCGGCGCATGGCGATGGCGATGGCGATGATCATGGCCACTCCGAAGGCGATCCAGCCGCCACGTGACAAACTGACCACGAGACAGCCGAAACCGGCGAGAAAAAGCCCGGCAATGACCCAGAAAAGCGGCCTTGTCAAACGATCGGCACAGGCCAGTAGCAGCAGTCCCATCGGCAGCAGCATGTAGACAAGGTAGCAGGCAAAGACATTGGGATGGAGGAGGAACCCGAAGGGTCTAAACGCGTGCTGTCCGCCAGCATCAGCGAATACCAAATTTGTCGCACTGGATGCCGCCACCTTCGCGCCTTGGAAGCTCAAGGGTGAACGCGTGGTGAACTGGGCAAAGGCCATGAGGCATTGCAGGGCCAGACCCAGCCACATCGCATACAGCACGAGCCTGATCATCTCGGGCCGGCGGAAGAGGTCAGCAAAAAGCAGGAAAAGAATGTAGTATTTGATGTAATACGCGGCAGAGGCCAGACCCAAGGCGACGTCAGCGCTGATCAGGGCGCTGAACACTGCATAAGCCACGAAAATCAGGGCCCAACGCTGTCCCGGAACAGCAGTTATGGACTGGCGGGCCACAAAGCAGCGCTGAAACAGCCATAATGCCACCAGCGGAAAGAAGAACACCTCATGCGCCGTAAACACCAGGGCTGCCCCATATTTCGCCATCGGCGACATGGGTACAGCCTTATTGATGGTGATCGTCGCGGTCGCCACCATCGCCACGACCAGGAAGGAGGAGAGGTCACGGAACCAGAAAGCCGACGCGGCGAGGCCCACAGCCCCCAACAGCAGCACCAGATACGCCGGCGAGGCATCGGTCAGCATGACCACGATGAGGCCAAGACACGCCGCCACCCCAGCCACCGCACAAAAGCGGACGACGGAATAGGGCAAGTGCGCCCGATCAATGGTGGCAGTGAGCGGAATCATAGCCAGCGATACAGGCTATCCGGGATGGGGAATTGCTGCTGATTGAGCACCACGCCCAGCAAGCGACCCGGTTCAAGTCCAAGATGGTCGATGGTGTCATGGACCACTTCGCGGCGGGTCCCGCGGGAATCGACAACCAATACCACCCCATCCACCTCATAGGGCAGTGCATCAATGCGCCCTCGCCCGCAGGCGCCGCCGTCGATGATGGTCCACGTGTACTGCTGGGCGGCCTCATTGAGAAATTGCCGCACATGATCGCGACTGCCTAACGGAATGGTTATGGCCTGATCACCACCCAGCAGCACATCCAATCCGCGTGCGCTGGTTTTGGTCACGCACTCGGCCCACGGCGTGCCGGCAAGCCGGCGGGCGAAACCGCAATTCATTTCCTGGTGGAACACGCCGTGCAGGGTGGGATTCCTGCTATTGCCATCCACGAGCAGCACCCGCCCCCCATCCAAGTTTGCGAAATGCGCGGCAATGCCGACTGCGACCAATGACTTCCCTTCGCGTTCAAGGGCGCTTGTGACTAAAATGGTCCGACCACGATCTGGTGGCTCAAGCAAACGACATGACAATTGCACACCGAGGTCGCGAATGGCAGGGGTCAATGATCTCGCCTTTCCCGCACTGGTCGCCGGCAGGGTGCCATCCAGTATCGCGCACACCTGTGCTGGGCTGGTATGAGGGAGTTGTGCGAGCATCCCCAGGGCGAGGTGGCGGCGAACATCTGACTTCGACTGCAGTCGACTGTCGTTGTACTCGAACAACCCGGCAAGACCCAGTCCAAGCAGAAGACCAACCAAGCATCCGGCTACACCGATCATGATTTTCCTCTTCTTGCCTGAATCCCTTGGTGTGATTGGCGGCTCGACCACGATGCGGCTACCCGCCTGATATTTGTTCATCTGCAGGAAGAGCGCGATCTGGGAACGCTTTCCCGATAGCTCCCGGGTCCGTTCCTCGGCCTTGTCCAGTTCCCGTTGCAGCATTTTGTACTCGATCTGGCTTGCTGCCTCCAGCGCTGATTCCTCGGCGATCCGGGCGCGCATGACCGTCAACGAGCCGATAAGATCCCGGACACGAGGGGCCCGGTCGTGGTAAGTCTGCCGCAGCTGCGCGAGTTCGATCTCCTGTTCCATCGCCCGGCGGCGGAGGATGCCGATCACCGGCTCGACGGTTTGGCCACCCGGTGCACTGACGCCTGCATCCCGACTGTTGAATTCCGGATGGGCGATCAGGAACAATCGCTGCCGTTCCTCGATGTTCTCCCGCTCTGTCACCGCCGTTTGATACTCGCGATCAACGATCCCGAGGGCGTTTTCGCCAGCCTGCTGATTATGTCGGATATCGAACTTGGTGTACGCGGTAAGGATGATCTCCAGGGCCTGGCGGGCGCGCTCCGGGTCGGGCGACTGGAGGGATACGGCAATGATGTTGGAGTTCGAGTCTGCACTTTTACTTTTCATTGGTGCGACCGTGATTGCCCGCTGCATCGCAGTGACCGTGGCGCGATGAGCTCGGGCTTCCGGGTCGGGGGCTATACCCAAGGCATGGTATCCCACCCACCCAATGACTGCGCTGACAGGGGCGAGCAGGTGCTCCAGCGGAGGATGGTGAACTTGGTCGAAATTCAGCGACAGCGCATTCACCGCCTCCTCAGCGATGGCCGCGGTCTCAATCAGCTCCATCTCGGTCTCCATGCGCCGGTTGACCGGGTCGGCATCATTGCGCTCGCGGTAGGCCGCGACGCCCGAGAAGAACGATGGGGTCCCCTGCTGCTCGGTGTTGATCAGAACCTTGGCCTCGGCCTTGTAGCCGGGGGGCAGCATCAACAGGCCGGCAACCACCACGGCTGTGACGACCACCGCGCACACCAGGATCGTGGTCAAGTGCTTGAACACGATGCGGGCGAAGTCGCGGCGGGTGAAGGAACTGCCCGGGGTGGGTGCCGGAAACAAGGGTTCCAGCGCACGACGACGGGCACTGCCGGTGCCCGCGGGCTCGCTGCTCTCAAGCACGAACATGTCGTCACCACCAGGTCGGGAGGGAGCGCTCATGGGCAGGTTCCGAAGCGGATGGCGGCCAAGGTCATCGCTCGTCCTTGCGCAGGTTGTAGATGAAGGTGACCGAGGAGTTGCGCAGGCCGGGGATGATCTGGTAGATGTACTGATCCATCACGTGGGCGACCTCGGCGATCGGCGTGCGCGGCACCACAACGATGTCAAATGGACGCAATTGCATATCCTGGCCGGGTTTTCCCGCGAGGTCGTCGCCCAGGTCGAGGCGGAATGCGACCACCGGACCCGAGGCCGGCCGGCGTAGGACCATCACCCCGCCGGACTGGCCGCCGGGGGTCAGGCCGCCAGCCGCGGCCACGGCCTGGAGTGCGGTCAGGTGGCTGCGATAGGGCACGCGGCTCGGCCGGGTGACCTCGCCCATGACGAAGATTTCGCGCTCCGCGAAGCTGGTGATGATGACCGACGCGCCGTCGAGATCGTGGGAGGGGATGCGGGTGCTGACCGCGCCGATCTCGACCCGACCAAGCGCTGAGCCGCGCAGAATCACCACCAGATCGGGTTCCTTGACGAAGGGGGCGTAGGCTGCGCGCAAGTCGGCGGTCAACTCCTCGGGGGTCCGCCCTTCGGCCACCAGGGAACCAGCAAGCGCCACCGAGATGCGTCCATCGGGACGCACGTCAATGGTGTCGGTAAGCTCGGGTGGCTGATGAAACCGCACCTCCAGCCGGTCACCGGGAGCGATGCGATAAACCTTTTCACCGGGCGCGGCGTTACCCGCCTTGGTCAAAGCGGTGTAAGCGGCGCGCAGGTCGGTTTCGACCTCCTCGGGCGGCCGGCCAGCGGCCAGTACGGGGGCGATGAAAGGCGGGGTGACCAGGCCGTCTGTGCGCACCGTCACGCTCTGGTCAAACTGGGTGGCGTAGGGGAAGCGGATCAGCAGCGTATCCGCGATGGCCAGACGGTGAACCACTGGTGAGGGGTCGTCGACCAGATCGGGCGCGGGACGGAACGCGGGCGAGGAGCAGCCCGCCAGGAGGAACCCGAGCACGAGCAGCCACGCACAGGAACGGCTCATTGCGCCCCCTCCAGGATTGAGATTGGGCCGCGTGCGCCCTCGGGCTGCCAGGCCGCGAGCAGGCGACGGTAGTCTTCATGGCGGTCATCGAGCCTAAACAGTTCGGCTTGGCGGGCTTGGCTGGCGTGTCCCATGGCGGCGCGCAAAGCGTCATCGGCAAGCAGCCGGTCAAAAGCCGCGGCGCAGTCTTCGACCTGACTGAAAAAGGCGGCCTCGGGTCCCGCGACCCAGCGGTTGAAGCAATTGTCGTGTGCCAGCACCGGATTTCCCGCGCCAAGGGCCTCGATCAGCGACGGGTTGGTACCGCCGACCTGATGGCCGTGGATGTAAATGCAACAATGCCGGCGCAAGGCCTGAACCACGGCCTTGTCATAAATCGCCCCAGGAAATCGCACTTCGTCGCTCGCCGCAGCCTTGACCGCCCGGTGATAGGCCTGACTGGTCTCGTAACGACCGAGTACCACCAACGGCATGCCGCGCCGCCGGGCCGAATACGCCGCCACGATCTCGCGGATCGAGTTCTCCGGTTCGGGTCGCGCAATGACCAGGGCGTAGGCGCCGGATGCGAGCCCGAGATCCGCCAACAGCCTCGGATCCGCCACGGGCACTGCCTCGGCACCGTAGGCGATGGTGGTGATCTTGTTGCGCCGGACACGCGTGGCGAGGTGGTCGGCGATGGCGGGATGATCGGCTACGAGGTGGTCGCCAAGCCAGCATGCGATACGTTCATTGAGATACAGCCACGTTCTGGCCGCCAGCCCGTATTTGCTGCGCTTCCACTCCAGGCCGTCCATGTTGATCAGGTTGGCAACCCCGCGTAGACGGAGCAGGAACAACAGAAATGCAGTGTTGTAGCCCAGCGTCAGCACCAGGCCGGCGTGGCCGCAGGCATGCCACGTCGAACGCAGGTCGAAGAGGATGGTGCCCAGTGCCCCTGGCAGGTTGCCGGCGAGATGCACCAGACGGATGCCCTCCCACACGGTCACGCCTACACGCTCGCCTGGCTCGATCTGGCAGTACACCGTGACCTCCCAGCCGGCACGGCTCAGGTACAGCGCCAAGCCTTCAGCGAAGGTCTCAAAGCCTCCATGGCGGGCGGGGATGCCGCGGATGCCAAGAATGCTCACCCGGCGGCGAGCGATGCGGCTGCTCATGGCGGCGTCTTTCGCGGTCGGCGCATGATGAAGTGACACGCCGACTGGTGGGTACATTTGGCGTGGCTAGCACAGTCGCAATGCATCGTGAGGCAGCAATTATTCGATTGAATATGAAGATTTGGCGAAGATTTGCCGCCAGACCAGTTCACGGTAGCAGCCCAGGAGTAGCGATGGAATGTAATGTCATGCATGCTCTTACAGTTATCTATTCAGGCTTAGGGCGGGGCAGATTTAGGACGTTCGGCATGGATGCAATCCATAATTGCTATGCTCGCCGTTGTAAGACGTGCATGGCGGCTGGCCCAGCGGGAGCTGTCACATAGGATTCCCTCCGTGGACGCCCTTGCCGACAATCTCCGCCGTTTACGCCGCAAGGCCGAGCTGACCCAGGCGGCGCTTGCGGACCTTGCTGGAATTCCGCGCGCGACTTGTGCCGCGATGGAGCAGCCCGGGGCCAATCCCGGCGTGATTGCGGTAGCGGCGGTGGCTAAGGCCCTGGAGGTGAGCATCGATGACCTGCTCACCACCGCGCCCGAGGACCGCGTGATCCGGGTCGGC
>JBILDK010000304.1:0-4072 GCA_044352625.1 Planctomycetota bacterium | reverse complement strand
CGAAGATGTTGACCAGGATGGCCTCGACCGCGGCATCCTTGAGGATGATCTTGAACGCGGTGGTGACCTTTTCGGCCGTCGCACCGCCACCGACATCGAGGAAGTTGGCGGGGAACGCACCCAGATCGCCGCCGTACAGGGCGATGGCGTCCATGGTGGCCATGGCCAGGCCGGCGCCGTTGACCATGCAGCCGATGTTGCCGTTGAGCTTGACGAAGGCCATGTCGTGGCGCTTCGCTTCAAGCTCAGCCGCGTCCTCTTCGTTCGGGTCGAGCATCGCGGCGATGTCCGGGTGGCGGAACAGCGCATTGTCGTCGAAGGACATCTTGCTGTCGAGGGCCACCACCTGGTCATCGACGGTGACCACCAGCGGGTTGACCTCGACCATGTCGGCGTCGGTCTTGAGGAAGCATTCCACCAGCGCCTTGGCGGTCTTGACGAAGGCGCCGACCTGGGCCGGAGTCAGGCCCATCTCGAAGCCAAGGCGGCGGGCCTGGAAATCGCCGAGTCCGGCGAGGGGATCGAGGTGGACCTTGAGGATGGCCTCGGGGCGGTGGGCAGCGACCTCCTCGATGTCCATGCCGCCTTCCTTGCTCACCACCAGCACCGGCAGGCCGACCGCGCGGTCGAGCACAATCGAGAGATACAATTCTTTGGCGATCTTGCAGCCATCTTCGACGTAGATGGTCTGGACTTTTTTGCAGTCCTCGCCGGTCTGAATGGTCTTGAGGTAGTTGCCCAGCAGATTGCCGGCGATGGAGCGTGCCTCGGCGGGGGACTTGGCGAGCTTGACGCCGCCGTCCATGACCTTGGTGGCCATCAGCGCATCGGCATAGACCGTGCCTTTGCCGCGGCCTCCAGCATGGATTTGACTCTTGATCACAATCACCGGGCTGCCGAGTTCGCGGGCGGCGGCCTCGACCTGATCGAGAGTGGTGCAGGGAATGCCGCGCAGCACCGGGACCCCATGGGCCTTGAACAGCTGCTTGCCTTGGAACTCGTGGATCTTCATGGCCGGGACCATGCGGATTCCCGCAGCGTTGTCCATCGTCGGTGGGCTATGCGCTTGGGTCATCTGTGCGATAGCTCGCACAACGTTCACGGCTGGCCTCACGCCGTCCATCATTATCATCAGACCCATGACCCTGATCATAGTCCCCATTGCCGCCGCCGACCCGGTTGCCCTTCTTGCCCTAGGACGTCAGGCCGCCAGCGAAGGAGCCGATGCGCTCGAGGTACGGCTCGACACCTGCGTTCACCTCGGTTGCAGCAGTGATGAGGTCGCCCAGGCCATCGCGCATCTGCCGTTGCCTGTGGTGGCCACCTGCCGGCATATCAGCGAGCGAGGACACTGGGATGGCTCCGATGACGCACGCGCGGCACTGCTTCTGGCCGCGCTGCGAGCCGGGGCCCGCTGGATCGATGTGGAACTGGCGCACTGGCCGACATTCCGCGATCATGGCTGGGAAGACATCATCAGTGCCGCCGGGGCCAAGCTCATCCTTTCCTATCACGATTTCACCGGCATGGGCAGTGACGTGTCGGGCCGCATCCGCGCCATGCGCGCTGCCGGAGCGGATGTCGCCAAGGTCGCGGTGACTGCGGCCGATGCCGCCGACTTGGCGGTGATCCGCGACCTCTATGCCACGGCCGAGGGCCCACTGGTTGCCATCGCCATGGGCGAACACGGCGCACCCTCGCGGCACCTCGCTGGAGTGTGGGGTGCGGCGTTCACCTTCGCCCGGCACGAAGGCTCCGCAGGCTCGGCCCCGGGCCAGCCGACGGTGCGCGAACTGCTCGACGTGTACCGTTTGCGAGCGCAAAAACCCTCAACCGCCATCTACGGCATCGTCGGCAGCCCGGTGGCCCACAGCCTGAGCCCGCAGATCCACAATGCAGCCTTCGCCCACCTCGAGGTCGATGCGGTGTATGCACGCTTCCGGACCGAGGACGTGGCGGCGTTCTGGCGCGCCTGCGGCGGCTGGATCAGCGGCCTGTCAGTGACCCTGCCGCACAAGCAGGCGTTGCTCTCGCTGATGGATGCGGCGGAGCCGCTGGTCACCGACTGCGGAGCGATGAACACGGTGTATCGCGAGGACAGTCGCGTCGTCGCCGCCAACACCGATGCCATCGCCATCACCCAGTGCCTGGAGGAATCCGTGGGTAGCCTCGCCGGACGTCGGGTGCTGGTGCTCGGCGCGGGCGGCGTGGCCCGGGCGCTGGCCTTCGCTTGCGCCCGGCGCGGGGCCGAGGTCGCGATCACCAATCGCACCGCGGCTCGCGCTGAAGAACTGGCCAGGGCCTGCGGTGGTGTGGCCCTCGATGGCGACGCAGCGCGCGCGTGGCCCTATGACATCCTCGCCAACGGCACCGCCGTGGGCATGGGCAAGCCGGACGAATCGCCGTGGCCTGCTGACGCCCATCGTCCAGGAACGGTGGTGTTCGACACGGTCTACACCCCGCTGGAGACGCGCCTGCTCCGGGACGCCGAGCAGGCGGGTGCCACCACCATCTGCGGGGTCGAGATGTTCATCGACCAAGCTGTGGCCCAGTGCGAACGCTGGACCAAACTGCCCGCTCCCGAGCACCTCATGCGCCGGGTGGTACTGGCCCGACTGGGCGCCGGTTGATCGACCTCAATCCTGGGAGCGCACGCTTCAGCCAGCTGGGGCAATGCGGATGTATCCACTCAGCATGGTGAGTGCCTACACCCCCTGGGTCATACTTCACGTCATTGGCGAGTCCGGTCATCATGCAGGAAATTGAATTGAATTGGAGCGGTACATTCCAGAGTCCCGCGCCAACCGGAGACCTCTTATGAATCGTGTCTGTTCCCTGACCATCGCCGCCGTGACTCTGTCCTGCAGCCTGATCGCTGCCGAGACCACCACCACGGCTACCGCCACCACCCCTGGCGTGCCAGGCGGCGTGACCATCACCACCACCGAGGCCAAGGGCACGGTCGCCGCCATCGACCTGGCCACGCGCAAGGTCACCATCAAGGGTGAGGATGGCACGGAACGCAGTCTGACCGTCGGCCCCGATGCGGTGAATCTACCCCAGGTAAACGTCGGCGATGTCGTGCGCCTGCGTGTCAGCGAGGAGTTGGCGGTGTCGGTGATGGCCTCCAGCACCGAGAAGGACGGCGCTGCTGCCGGCGTGATCCTTGCCCCCGAGGGCGCCAAGCCCGCCGGCATCCTGGTGCAGGCCACCCGCGTCACCGCCACGGTGACCGCGATCGATACCGCCAAGCACACCGCCACCATCACCTTCGCGGATGGCACCACGCGCACCGTGCTGGTCCGCCCGGACATCGACCTGACCAAGCACAAGCTTGGCGAGAAGGTCCAGTTCACCCTCACCGAGTCGGTGGCGGTGAGCGTCGACAAGATGTGATCTCGTGCCGGGATGGGGCGACGACGCTCCATCCCGGCTTATTCGCCTGCCGATTGCATCATCTCAATCCAAGGTCTCGCCATGCCCCGCAGTGCCAAGCCGTCTGCCCCCACCAAACCGGCCACCAAGGCCAAGACCAAGACCAAGGCTCCGGTTGCGGCCAAGACTGCGGCTACAGCGGCGGTCAAGGCCGCGGCTCCGGTCAAGGCGGCATTGTCCGCTGCCGGACCCAGCAATGCCAAAGCCGAGCAGCAGCGCCTCGCCGAGGGCGCACCGTGGAAGGCCTGGGGCCCGTACCTGTCCGACCGTTCCTGGGGCTCGGTGCGCGAGGACGAGAGCGCCGACGGCAACGCCTGGAAGTCGTTCCCCCACGACCACGCCCGCCGCCGCGCCTACCGCTGGGGCGAGGACGGCATCGCCGGCATCAGCGACAAGGACCAGCTGCTGTGCTTCGCCCTGGCGCTGTGGAACGGCAAGGACCCGATCCTGAAGGAACGCCTCTTCGGCCTCGACAATGGCGAGGGCAACCATGGCGAGGACGCCAAGGAGTACTGGTTCCACACCGACTGCGCGCCGACGCATTCGTCGATGCGCATGCTCTACAAGTATCCGCAGTCGGCCTATCCGTACGAGCACCTGGTGAACACCAACAAGGCTCGTGGCAAACAGGAGGCCG
>JBILDK010000305.1:0-4072 GCA_044352625.1 Planctomycetota bacterium | reverse complement strand
GCACGGTGGGGCTCTCGCCTGGTCATGTGTGCCGAATCATGCAGGGTCACGAACGACCGCCGCTGGATGCCTTGCCGGTCTGGGCCGATCTGTTGCAGCTGAACGAAGAGCAGCGGGTCGCGTTCCTGCGCGAGGGGCGCTTGACCCACACGCCCGCCGAGATCGCCGCCGAGTACCGCGCCCTGTTGGCTGCGAAGATCACAAAGGGGCGTGGGGCTCATGGCCGCACTCTTTCGCCACGCAGGGCAGCCGACTAGTTCCATCTGCGTGGTTGCCGTCGAGAACGCGAAGCGGCGCGTACGGAATTCGTGATCATCGGCACCGGGGAGGTCCATCTCAGCCGCCGGGCCGGGGCAGGGACGAATTCCTCGGCGCTGCTATGTGGCGGGGATCGGCAACTGGCGTGGCCAGCCGAGAATGGACGGAACCCTGATGGTCGGTACAGGTTCATCCATGACCTCGTCATCCGACACCCCGACTGCTGGCGCTGCGCTACCGCTGGGGTGGTCGCTGACGGGCGATGGCGTGGAGCGTTCACTGCGCCCACTCAGCGCGGACGAGGTCTTGTTCACCAGTACGGGTGCGGCAGCAGCGGCGCCCGGCGGTGGATGGCAGCCCCTGCAACGGATGACCGGATACGAAATCGCGGCCCAGATCGGGGCCGGCGGCCACGGCATCGTGCAGAGCGCCCGGCAGTCCAGCCTAGGGCGGGAGGTTGCCATCAAGCACCTCAAAAAACCCAAAGATCCGCACGCAGTGAATGCCCTCAAGGCTGAGGCCGCGGCCCATGGCCGCCTCGACCATCCGCACATCGTGCCGGTCCACGACCTCGTGGAGGCTGAGGGACATGGCCCTTGCCTGATCATGAAATTGGTCAAAGGGCGGGCGTGGGCTGAAACCCTGCGCTTGGCCGATGGCGGCGAGCGTCCGCCGCTGGAGGGCCCCGCGCTGGAACACGAGGTGCGCCGCCAGCTGGTGGTGTGCGATGCGGTGGCGTCGGCGCATCAGCGTGGGCTCATCCATTGCGACCTGAAGCCCAGCAACGTAATGATCGGCGATTTCGGCGACGTGCTGGTGATGGACTGGGGCCTGGCGGTCGAGTTCAGTGACGAGCCCGATCCATCCTCGCCGGTGCCGCATCGCACGGTGCGCAACCACGCGAGCGGGACGTTCGCCTATATGGCCCCCGAGCTTGCCACCGGCCAGGGTCATCTGATTGGACCGACCACGGACACCTACCTGTTGGGCGGCATCCTGTTTGAGATCCTGGCGGGCCGCCCGCCCCGCACGTGCGAGGACAAGGTCATCCTTGAGGACTTGGCCCAACGCGGCCACGTGGACGCATTGCCCGCAGGAATCCCGCAGGGACTGGCGCGCATCTGCCAGCGGGCGTTGCACTCGGATCAAGGCCAGCGTTTTCCGACCGCCCTGGCGCTGCGTGCCGCGCTCGACGGGTGGCTCGGGTCACAAGTCGGGGAGAGCCTGTTGGTCCAGGCGACGGCGGCCTCTGGCCCATCTGCGAGCTATGCCGACCGGCAACGGGCGCTCGCCCTGGTGGACGAGGCCGGGCGGCAGATCCCCACCGACGATCCCCGGCCCCGGGCGTTGCAGGTCACGATCACCAGCGATTTCGCGGCGGCGGCCCTGGCAAACGGCGACCTGGAACTTGCCGCCAGTCTGGTGCAGGATGCCGATCCGGCCTTTGCAGGCCTGCGTGCCCAGATCACGGCTGCCCAGGTCGAGCGCGACCGCCGCCAGCGCCGCGTGCGTCGGTTGCGGCGCGTGGCGCTGGCGCTGCTCGGTCTCATCGTCGTGGTCAGTGTGACCGCAGCGGTGTGGATCAGTCAGGCGCGCCGCCAGACCGAATCAGCCCTGATGACGGCCCGGACCAGTCTGGCGCGGTCAGAGGCCAGCCGGGCATTTTTGCGCGACACCCTGCTTCACGTACGCCCCGACGTCCTGGGCAGCGAGGCCACCGTCGGCCAGATGCTGGTGGCGGCCAAGGACCAGGCGCTGGCAGACACGCAGCAGGATCAGGCGGTGCGCGGCGAGGTGCTGTGGGCCCTGGCCGAGCTGATGCTGGCCTATGACCGACTTCAGGAGGCGCTGGATCTCACCGAGGCCGCCACCTCGGCCCTGGCGACCTCGGCCCCGCCGGTCGAGCTGGCGGCGCTGCTCGCGCTCAAGGGCACCATCCTGTTCCATCTCGGACGCGATCAGACGGCACAGGATCACCTGCACCGGGCCGAAGCCCAGCAAGCCGCCCTGCTCGGCCCCGAGCATCCCGCGACCTTGCGCACGCTGGTGACGCGCCGGATGGCTGAGGGCCTCGCGCAAAGCACGGCGTCCGCTGATCTCGTAGCGGCATTGTCCGCCAACCAGCACGCGGTGGACCGGGTCCTGGGTCCCGCCAGCGCGGCGGCAGGCGAGCTGCTGGCCCTGCGCATTGCCGTTGCCAACAAGCTCCAGCCAAGCGACCTGCCTGCCCTGACCGCAGAGGCCGCGACCCGCCAGGTTGCGGATGACTGGCAGCGCGGACTGCTGGCGGTGCAGCGGCTGCAATTGCTGGCTGCCGACCGCAGCCGTCCGCTGGAACTGGGCCCAGAGCCCGACGCATGGGTTCAGCAGTCGCGCGCCCGCTACGGAGATCTGCACGCCAAAACCGCGCTCGCGCGCCTCCGCCGCAGCGAGCTGCTGCTGGTGGCGATCCAGCGTCAATTGGATGGTGGCTCGCTGGCTCAGGCAATCGTCCTGGGCGAACAGGCCGCCGATGACGTCCTGGCGCTGCAGCGTGGGGCCTCGGCCTGGGCTACGGACCGCGCCCATGGCAATCTCGCCCAGGCCACCGCCCACCTCACCCAGCAGACCGGGGCGGTGCTCTGGCGGGTCATCCTGAGCATTCCGCCAGAAACGACGATCACCGCCGTGATGCCGCGCCTGTGGCCCAAAGCCGTGGCCGTGTGGCTCGCGCAGCGACCGCTGGCGTCAGAGCCGGACCAGATTGATCACCAGATCACCCAGGTCCTGGAAGCGCTGATGGATCAAGGGAGCTGGAACGAGGCCGCGAGCGGAGCCACGCTGATCCTGGACAGCACGCCGAGCGCGCCGCCGAGCGTGTTGCGCGCCACGGCAGCCCTGGCCGGCGGCATCGCCGGACTGAAACGTGGTGACCCCGATGCCGGATTGCCGCGCCTGGTCGAGGCCCGCGCGATCCATGCCGCGTGTGCGCAGGATCCCGCCCAGCTTCAAGCGTTCGACGGATTCCTCTTGGAGGCCGTCGCTGCGACCACGCCTCAACGGGCCCGGCTCGATCCTACGTCTGCCTGCGCCCTAGTCCAAATTCTGGCTGGATTGCAGCCGGCCATCGCCCGGCGCTGGCTCGCCCCGACGCAGGCCCTGGCGCTGGATCCCGCGCAGCGTCAACGCCTAGATGCCGTCGCGCAACGGCTCACGGCTCGGACCGGTAGCGGTCCATGAACCCGGTCTCGGCGGCTTGGTTGCGCCGCTGCAACTCGGTCAGCGGGGTCCAGGTCTGGCGCCCGGACTCACTGGCGAACGCCGCCAGTCCTTCGCGTTTGTCGAGCGAACGGATCATGAGCTGCTGCCGCCACAGGATCTCCAGCGCATCATCGACGCGGATCCCTTCTTTGCCCTGATAGGCGCGTTGCGATTTGAGTGTCACCAGGGCCAGCCGGGTGAGCTGGAACAGGCGCGGCGGCAGCACGAAGCGCCGGCTCTTGTCGCGCAGCTTGGCTCGCTCCAGCTCCAGCTCGCGCTCCAATTCGCCAGCCAGCGCGTGGCCGGCGGCGAGATGATCGGGATGGGTGGGCTCAGGGTGTTTGAGTGCCGAGGCGAAGCGCAGCAGATCCGCGAAGGCGACCTGATGCCAGGCGCCCTTCGCAAGCAACGTCGCGACCGCATTGCCCTGGGGTAGGCGCAGCAGGTGCGAGATCGCGGCCTCGTGATCGGACGGCACCTGCCCTGGAATCTGGGACTCGTCATCGCGCCGGGCGGCGGGGCGGCGCAACACCTGTTGCTCTGCCGTGGCGGTCACCTGGTCACGCCAGCGCCG
>JBILDK010000030.1:0-13266 GCA_044352625.1 Planctomycetota bacterium | reverse complement strand
GGTGTGGGTGGCGGGCTCGACACCCCCGAGGGGAAACGACACATCGCCAGCATCACCGCGCGCATCGTCGCCGATCCTATCCAGTGGCAGGGCGCGTTTTTATTCTACCGCTTCTATTACGATGCCGTGGGCCTCAATCGCGCCGCCCCCGAGCAATGGGCGACCTATGGTGATCAGCTGGAAAAACTGCTCATCGAGCACCAGTCCCCGGATGGTTCCTGGCCCACCGCGCCGGGCGACAACGAAGGCGGCTTCGGCCCCACCTACCGCACCAGCATGGCGGTGCTGGCGTTGACCGTGCGCCGGCACGTTCTGCCTGCATATCAGCGCTGACCGTTGACCGGCAGGCTGCGCCCGGCGACTATCCCGCCTATGCCCACCATCCTGGTTTCTGGCGGCGCCGGCTTCATCGGCTCGCACACGGTTCTCGAACTGCTTGCCACCGGCCATGAGGTGGTGGTGGTGGACAATCTCGTCAACAGTAGCGCCGAGAGCTTGAACCGGGTTGCGCACATCACAGGCAGGACGCCCGTGTTCCATCACATTGATCTGTGCGATCGCCTCGGGCTGGAACGCGTCTTCGCCGCCCAACCCGTCGACGCGGTGATCCACTTTGCCGGGCTCAAGGCGGTGGGCGAGTCGGTGGCGCAGCCGCTGCGTTACTACCGCAACAATCTCGACAGCACGATCAATTTGTTGGAGGTCATGCAGGCGCGTGGCTGCCGCAACCTGGTGTTCTCGTCCTCGGCCACGGTCTATGGCGACCCCGAGCGCGTCCCGTTGACCGAGGTCTGCGCGCTGCGCACCACCAACCCCTACGGTCACACCAAGCTGGTGATCGAGGACATGTGTCGCGCCCTGGTGACCTCCGAAAAAGGCTGGTCGATCGCGTTGCTGCGCTACTTCAACCCGGTGGGCGCCCATGAATCCGGCCTCATTGGCGAGGATCCCCAGGGCGTGCCCAACAACCTCATGCCGTTCTTGATGCAGGTGGCGGTGGGCCGGCGCGAACACTTGGGCATTTTTGGCAACGACTGGCCCACACCCGACGGCACCGGCGTGCGCGACTACATCCATGTCGTCGACCTCGCCCGCGGACACCTCGCCGCTCTCGCTGCCCTGCCGAGCCTGCCTGGCTGCACGGCGATCAACCTTGGCACGGGTCGCGGCTCCAGCGTGCTCGACTTGGTGAAAGCCGCCTCGGCGGCGGTCGGACGCGACCTGCCCTACCGCTTTGCCCCGCGCCGACCCGGCGACATCGCCACCTGCTACGCCGAGACCAGGCTCGCCAAGGATCTGCTTGGCTGGAGCGCGCAGTTCGACGTAGCGCGGATGTGCGTCGACCACTGGCGCTGGCAGCAGCACAATCCCCGCGGCTACGCGGGCTAGCCCAAGGGTACGGACAGGCACGCGAGCGGCATACCTGACCCGTGCCGGTTTAGGAATTGGTGTCGACTGATGGTCAGACCAGCGCTTCGGGGCTGAGTTTAAAGCGCTGGCAGAGGGCGCGCACCTGACGCAGATTGAGCTGACGTTTGCCGGACAGGACGGCCGAGACTACGCTCTGCGCGCCGATCTCGGGGACTTGGCCCTGGGTCAGGCCATTGATCTCAATCAGGTACGCGAGCAGTTCGCGACCGGTGATGGTCGGCAGACGGTGGGCGCGGTGTTCATAGGCCGCGATGAGGTCGGCCAGGATCAAGTATTCATCGTGGTCAGGGTGATCATCGGGGATGCCAAAAAGTTCGTCGAAACGCGCCAAGGCAACCGCGAGATCGTCGTCGTTTTTGATCGGGCGGATCAAGATGGGGGCGCTGGTGGTCATGGTTTATCCTCAACGTCGCGGTTGATGGTTCATGGTTGATGGTTCATGGTATCGATCCAAGGCTTTGCGACGTCGGTGATGTTCACCTGGTGGGTGAGCGCCAGAATCGTTGCAACGCACGGTGTCGGAACCATCAACCATGAACCATCAACTGCGGTTTTCGGGTTCAACTATCAGCCATCAACTGCGGTTATCGGGTTCATGAAATCGCGGCTACGCGGGCTGAGGCGGGTCCTGCCGGTCTGGCGCTGGCCGGCGACGGGCTCGCGCGGGTCGAGGCGGCGGCTCACTGGCGAGCTGCACCTTGCCGTACAGCACGCAGCCCGCTTGGCCCGGGACGCAGGCGCAATCACGTCGAGCGCAGCGCTCGTGTGCGAAGTCGTAGTGCGGGCAGGAAAACGAGGACATGGGAGTCTCCCTCTTTGGGACTTCGCGGGCAACCACGCCCGGCAGGTTCACCCTAAACAACGCAATGAACCGTAGACTTCAGGCTGGGTTAACAGGATGGGGAGGATGGGAAGGATGGAATTCATTGGGACATTCGACGGCTTCATCCTCCCCATCATCCCCATCCTGTTCCTTTTTTCGAACTCACCCAGCGGGTGAGCGCGGAACATGCTCGATAGCTCCGAATCAACGACTGATGCATGCCCCTTGGCCGAGTCCATTGCGTTTTTTAGGTTCACGCTGCGCAGCTATTCAAAGCGCTGGACCAGCCACGCCCACAGGCCGCCGGCGCGGTGGACCAGGCTGGCACCTTGGGTCAGCAGGTGGTCGCGGCGGGCCTGGGCGGCGACGCGGATCTGGCCGAGATTGAGCAGGTTGTCCATCTCATCGCCCGGATTGCGTTGCTTGTCGCCGGTGCCCAGGATCACCGGCAGTTCGAAAATCTCGTGGACCACTTTGGGCATGCCCGCCAATCCTGCGGCGCGGCCGACGAGGTGGACGTGGCCCTTCTGGCCGAGGTGTCCGGACTCGCGCAATTCACGGGCAAGGTCCGAAAAAAATGTGGTGACCGCCTCATGGGCGATCCTGGCCGCGCGCTGCCGGTGCAGGTCCTGGGCCTGGAGGTCGGCCCAGATGACCTGCTGCCCGGCGAGCTGGGGGGCATTGCCGATGCTGCCGATGTCCACTTGGCGCTTGAGCTTCTCTGCGTCCTCTTGGCCAAGATCGAGGGCCTCGCCAATGCGCCGGGTAAGGTCGTCGCCACCGAACTCGTGGGTGGCGAGGTGGAGGAGCTGCTGCTTCACCCGCACCAGCACGGTGGTGTGGCGGCCGCCGCAATCGAGCACGATGGTGGTGCCGGCTTTGAACAGGCTGCTGGCCATGCCGCGGTAGAGCGCGACCGGCTGGGCGATGACGCCGTCGAGCTCCCAGCCGAAGGTGCGGGCGAGGGCCGCGAGTTCGGCGCGGTATCCGCGACGGGCTGTGATCACCAGGGCGTGGCAGGTGAGTTGCCGTCCGGTCTCGCCCACCGGATCCTCGACCTCGCGCTCGGCCCCTGCATTCCCGCGCACGGTCCAGCGCACCGGCAGCGCGTCGATCACCTCGCTGTCGGCGGCGGTGGCCTTTTCGCGAGCCTTGCGCAGTGCCCATTCGCGCTGTCCGGCGTCGATCACGACCTCTTCACCGTAATCGACCCAGCCGACCTCGGGGCGCGAGGCGAACGACGGATCGCTGCGGCTGATGAACAGGGAATGGACCTCGACCCCGGCGGATTCCGCCGCCAGACGCACGCTTTCACCGAGGGCCTCGCGTCGGCTCTTGTCGCTCAGCTCGGCCCAGGGGCACTCCACCGCTTTATGAGCGATGGCTTCCTCGGACCCGCCAGGATGCAGATGCACCACGGTGGTCACGACGCGGTGGCTGTGGATGCTGCACACCACCACCAGGCGTTCGGCGTTGCGATCCATCACCGTGGTCCGGCAGGCGGTTGCACGCGCAGGGTGTAGAACGGCTCGGCGAAACGCACGTTGATCGTGGCCACCCGCCCCAGGTCGCCCTGGGCGCGCACCGCATGGATCAGGTTTGCGGCCTTGCGTTCGGGCTCGACGCCGAAGCGTTCCTCACCAGCGCGACCCCATACCAGACGCGCTCCTTGGGTGGTGAGCAGCACCACACCGCGGGTGCCGATCTCGTCGATGGGCTCGGCGGCGGCGATGTCGGTGACCAACCCGGGTTCGAGACCCGGTTCGAGGCGTTCCCAGGTCCGCACCGCTTCGATCACGCCGGCTTCGCGGCCGCCCTCGATCTGGCGCAGGACCGGCCGACGCACCGCCGGCGCAGGCAGGAAGCCGGGTAGGATCCGACCGCTGAGGTCGATCCACACCCGGGCGCCGTCAGCGCGCACCCCCGGCAGGTAGGGTGTGTGCAGGCCCAGCTCGAAGCGGATGGTGCGCACCACACGCCGGGCCTGGGGATCGGCGGCCTCGTGGACCAGGGCGACTCGGCGGACTTCGGCCACGCCGGGAACGGCGCGCAGCCAGATTGCGAGCTGATCCATGACCCAGTCGTTGGGATCCGCCAAGCGGTTGTGCAGCGGAAAACCGCGCAGCCAACCAAACACCGTGGCATCGGGCAGGGTCGGCCCCGGCAGCCAGGTGATGGCGTAGCGCTCGGCCTTGGCCGGGGTCGGGGCCTTGACCAGGGAAATGATGGTGAGGGCGAGCAGCCCAGCTGCGAGACTGGCCGCGATGGCGCCCCACAGCGTCAACAGCGGTGGCTTGCCCGCGGGCACGCCAGCCAACGCGGATTCGGCCAGGGTCGGACCGAGGGTGATGGCGGGGGCCGGGGACGGGCGCGCCAAGCGGGCCGGACGCCGGGTGCCGCGATCGGCCACTTCCGCGGCTTTGCGTTTGAGTCGCGCCGCCGCCTCGACCACGGCCTGGCCGTCATCGGTGCCGAGGTCGATCGACTCGATCGGCACCAGGCGGCCGCGCACCTCGTCGCCCAGGTCGGTGCGGCTCATGAGCGCCCCCGGGCCACGGCGCGGGCGGCCAGGCGCTCGACCAGTTCGTCAAAGGAGATGCCCGCGGCGGCAGCAGCCTTGGGGGTGAGGCTGGCCGGGGTGAAACCGGGCAGGGTGTTGATCTCCAACACCGCGAGGTCGCCATCGGCAGTGGCCATGAGATCGGTGCGCGACAGATCGCGGCAGCCGCAGGCGCGGTGGGCGCGCACCGCGAGATCAGCCAGGCGGGCGGCCAGCGCAGCGTCGGCCACCGGCACCTCGACGGTGTCGGCGCGGTTGTACTTCGCCTCGTAATCGAACACCCCAGAGGCGGCGGTGATGGTCAACGGCGGCAACGCCACCGGACCGGACTCGGTGTCGATCACCGCCACGGTGTATTCGGGGCCGGGCAGGCATTCCTCGATGAGGTAGCGGCGCGGGCCGACCTCGCGCAATAGGTCCTCGACCGCGGGCAGCACATGCCCGGGGTTGGGCACCAGACGCAGGCCCACCGAGCTGCCGTCATCTGCCGGCTTGAGCACCAGTCCGCCCAGATGCGGCAGCTTGAAGTCGGTCATGCGGAACGGGACGCCGAGATTCACCACCACGCCCCAGGGGGTGCGGATGCCCGCCTTGGCGAGGACCTCCTTGGTGGCGGCCTTGTCCATGCACAGGCGGCTCACGGCGGACGACGAGCCAACGAAGGCGACCCCGCGCGCTTCAAGTTCGGCCTGCAATGTGCCATCCTCGCCGTAGGTGCCGTGGATGATATTGAAGGCCACCGCGCCTGCGCGCAGCTGGGTCGCGTCCAGCGTTCCTGCGCAATCGATGGTGGCGACCTGATGGCCGCAGCGGCTCAAGCCAGCCGCGATGGCCGCGCCTGAACGACGGCTCACCGCGGCCTCACGGCCGGGTCCACCCATGATCACATCGACACGCATGGCGGGCATGATGTTCCTCAACCAACCGGTACCAGGGCGAGCTCGCCGGGATGAACGTGCAACCAGTCGGGACAGCCCCAGGCCTCGACTTCCATGTGCAGCACCACGCCGCGCTCGGCCCAGGCGCGCTCGCGGATCAGGCGGACCAGGGCGCAGACGTCGGCGGCGGTGGCCGCGCGCGTGGGATTGACGATGAAATTGGCGTGGACCGGGCTGACCGCGGCGCCGCCGATCTGAACCCCCTTGAGGCCCAAGCTGTCGATCAGCTTGCCCGCAGGCAGCTCGCGCGACGGATTGCGGAACATGCATCCGGCACTGGGCAGCGCCAAGGGCTGGGTCGCGGCCTTGGCCTGCTTGAGTCGCGTGGCGGTGGCGCGCAGGCGTTCCGGATCATCCGCGGCCAGACTCAACTCGCAGCCCAGGAACACGGTACCGTCGGGCAGTCCGCAGCAGCGGTATCCCGCGCTCAACGCGGCCCGCTCCAGCCAGCACGGTGTGTCCTCGCCGGGCAGGATCACCTCGACCCGAGCCACCCAGTCGAGCATCCAGCAGGTGGCGGTGCCGGCATTCATGCGCAGCGCCCCGCCCACCGTCGCCGGGACCCCGGCCAGACCTTCGGGGCCGGCGAGGCCGGCCGCGGTGGTGGTGGCGATGAGCTTGGCGAGATCCACCGCCGCACCGACGCGCACCGTGGCCAGCCCACTGATCACCGGACCGAGTTCCAGGTGTTCGCAGGCCCGCCCCAGACGCACTACCGGGCGATCCAGCGGGGCATCGGCCACCAGCAGGTTGGCGCCTTTGCCCAGCCAGCGCGGAGCGGCGGCGAGCAGTTCGGGCAGGTCGGCGCGATCGTCGAGCATCACCACCGTCGCCGGGCCGCCCACGCGCATGGTGGTCAGGTCGGCGAGGCGCTGCTCAGCGATGCGATTGCGACGGCTCAGCTCGGTGGACAGCGATTTCATCCCTCACGGACCTCGGGGGTCACGGAGACGGGAAATCGCGCGCACAACTCCTGGGCGAGGCGGCCCACATCACCCGCACCCAGCACCAGGCAGGTGTCGCCTGGGGTGGCCTGGGCGGCGAGGAAATCCAAGGCGGTCGCGGTCTCGGTGGTGGCGAGCACGGTGCCCGCGGCGAATTCGCCACGGCGCGCGCTGATCGCCTGGGCCAGTTCGGTCGAACCGACCCCGGCGATGGGCGCCTCGCCAGCGGCGTACACCGGCAGCAGTGCCAGCCCATGGGCCTGGTCGAAGGCGCTGACGAAATCCACAAAACAATCCGCAGTGCGGGTATGGCGATGCGGCTGGAACAGCACATGCACCCGCCCACCGCCAAGCCGCGCGGCGGCAATGGTGGCGCGGACCTCGGCCGGGTGGTGGCCGTAGTCCTCGACCACGCGCACGCCCCGCGGGGTGCCATGCACGGTGAAGCGACGACGCACGCGCTCGCAGCGGGCCATCGCCGCGAGGTCGGTGCGCGGTTCGATCCAACGCGCGGCGGCTGCCGCCATCAGCGCGTTCGCGACCATGTGCGCCCCGGGGATGGACACCTGCATCATGCCCTGGGACTCGCCCCAGGCAGAGACCTCCAGCCGACTGCCATCCGCGCCCAGTTCCAGGCCGCGGGCATGCCAGTCGCCCTCATCGAGGCCGACGCGGATGACCTTGCACACCACGCCATCAAGCACCCGCTCGGACAGGCCGCGGGCGGGGATGATGCAGGCGCCGTGCATCGGAATGGTGCGCAGCCAACCGTTGAAGGCGTCTTCAAGCGCGCGGAAATGGCCGTAGTGGCGCAGGTGCTCGTGATCGAGGTTGGTGACGATGGCCAATTCCGGGCGGACCTGGGCAAAGCTGCCGTCGGACTCGTCCACCTCGGCCACGAACACGGACCCGCCGCCAGCGCGGGCGTTGCCACCCAGGCTGCCCACTGCGCCGCCCACCATCACCACCGGATCGACCGCCGCCTCGACCAGCAGGTGCGCCAGCATCCAGGTGGTGCTGGTCTTGCCGTGGCTGCCGGCTACCGCCACGGTGCGCGTGCCGCGCATCAGTTCGACCAGGCACTGGCCGCGGGTCAGCACCGGCACGCCGCGCACCCGCGCGGCCACCAGTTCAGGATGGTCGGTGGTCACTGCGGCGGTGTGCACCACCAGGTCGGCGGTGGAGACATGCGCCGCGTCGTGGCCGATGCTCACCGGGATGCCGGCCGCGACCAGGCGCTCGACGGTATAGGAGCGCTCGCCATCGCAGCCCGACACCGCTGCGCCGCAGCGTACCAGCAGGGGCGCCAGGGCCGACATGCCGCTGCCGCCGATGCCGATGAGGTGGACGTGGCGGCCGCGGAACGGTATTGCGTTCATGGGGTACCTCGCTGATGGAAGACGGCGATGCGGTCGCGCCACGCGGTGCGGGTGAGAGATCGGGAGTAGGCCTTGCGCCCGCGCCGGCCGGCAGCGGTGGCCAGCACCAGGCTGGCCACATCCGCGGCGGCCCGGGGTCGGGCGAGGGACGCGGCGGCGGAACCCATGGCGGCCACCGTGGCGCGATCTGCAGCCAGGCCGGCGAGCAGCTCGGCGAGGGCCGCGGGCGTGACCGTCGCCTGGGGCAGCAATCGCGCCCCGCCCGCCACCACCACCGACTCGGCGTTGGCGGTCTGATGGTCGTCGGCAGCCCAGGGCAGCGGGATGTAGAGCGCGCCGATCCCGGCGCAGCACAGTTCGGCCACGGTGGTGGCACCAGCGCGGGTCACCGCGAGGTCGATGCGCGCATAGAGCGCGGGCATGTCGCTCACAAAGCCGTGGACTTCGGCCCGCACCCCGGCCGCGGTCCACGCGGCGCGCACACGGTCGGCCTCGTCAACCCCGGCGCAGTGTACGATTTCGAGATGGGGAATCCGGGCCAGTCGGAAGGCGGCAGCAAGCACCAAGTCATTCAGGGTCTTGGCCGACAGGCTGCCGCCCACCACCAACACGCGCAGGGCGGGGGTGGTTCCGCGCGGCGCGGCGGGGATCGGGCGCACCGGGTTGCCAAGCTGCGCGACGCGGTGCCGGGGCAGGCCGTCCTGGGCCTCGGCGAACTGGGTGACGACGACCCGGGCGAAACGTCCAAGCAAGCGGTTGGTGCGGCCGGTGCGCGCGTTCTGCTCCATCACCAGCAGCGGCCGACGTGTGAACGGGGCCAGCAGGCCTGGCAGCAACGCGGCATACCCGCCGAGAGCCACCACCACCCGCGGCGGACGCTCAGTCAGTTCGCGCCACACGGCCACGGCTTGGCGCAGCGAGGCGAGCAGCCAGCGGGGATCGCGCAGGCGTGGTCGGCTCAGGCCTACCGGCAGCAGGGGGATGCCGGCGCCCGGCACCAGCTTCGCCTCGATGCGCGCCGGATCGCCGACCCAGCGCAGATCATGTTCGCCGCGCGCGCGCAGCGCCGCCGCCACCGCCAAGCCGGGCAGGACATGGCCGCCGGTGCCGCCACCGCAAAAAAGGATGCCGCGGCCACGCATCAGGCGGTCCTCCCGCCGGTCCAGCGCCACGCCTTCTGGGTGCGGATCGAGGCGCCAATGCGCGAGGGGCGCAGCGGATCTGCGGCTCGCGCCCGGGCCTCGGCCCGGGCCACGGCGTCGATCAGACCGACCAGCACCAGGCAGCAGAACACCGAGGTCCCGCCATAGCTGATGAACGGCAGGGTCATGCCCTTGGTGGGCACCGCACCGGTGGCCACCAGCATATTGCCGAAAGCCTGGAAGCCGATCACCACGGTGGCGCCAAGCGCGAGCAATCGGCGGTGCAGGTCGCTGGCCTGCCAGGCGATGGCCAGTCCGGTGGCGATGAGCGCGAGATACACTCCAGCAAGGCCGAGGCCCCCGATCAGGCCGTATTCTTCGCACACCACGGCATAGATGAAGTCGGTGTGGTGCTCGGGCAGATAGTCGAGCTTGGACACGCCTTGTCCGGCCCCGGCCCCGGTCAGACCGCCGCTGCCGATGGCGATGAAGCTTTGCTTGAGGTGGTAGGCGGTGGGTCCGTCCATGTGCAGCGGATCCAGAAACGAGGTCATGCGGTCACGACGGTAGCCTACCGACCACGCCGCCTGCCACACGCCCAGGGGCAGGATCATCACCACCAGAGCAAGGTAGTACCACAGGCTGGCCCCGGCAAAGGCGATCATCGCGGTCAGGACCACGCCCATCACCACCACCGAGCCGAGATCCTTGGTGGCGTACACCGCCCCAGCGATCGCCGCGAAGCCGAGCAGCGGCACCAGGACCCCATGCCACACCGAACGCACCTTTTCAGCGATGTGCGAGAAATACCACGCGGCGGCGATCACCACTGCGATCTTGGCCAGTTCCGAAGGCTGCAGATTGATCGGTCCGAGATTGATCCAGCGCTTGGCGCCGTTGACCTCGCGGCCAATCAGCAGCACCGCCCCCAGCGCCCCGACGGTGACCACCAGGGTCAGCGCCACCAGCCAGATGCGATCCAGCCGATCGGTGCCGATATACCGACTGAGGACCACCGCCGCCGCCAAGCCCCCGAGCATGGCGATGGCCTGAACCAGGATCTTCTGGTAGGTCACCACCTGTTCGGCATCCTTGCCCACCATCATCCCCGTGGTGGAGGAAATCATCACCAGGCCGAACGCGCACAGCGCGGTCACCAGGATCCACAATAGGCTGCGGGCGATCATCGGGTCACCTGATCTTGAGCGTGGCGAGGGCGGCCAGGGCACACAGCGCGGCGACGATCCAGAAACGCATCACGATCTTGGATTCGGGCCAGGGCGGGGTGAGCTTCTGGAAGTGGTGGTGCAGCGGCGCACACTTGAAGATGCGTCGCCCGCCGAAGCAGCGGAACGAGATGATCTGCAGCGCGACCGAACCGGCCTCGGCCACGAACACCGCACCCACCAGCAGGATCAGGAACTCCTGCTTGGTATTGAGCGCGATCAGTCCGAGCACCCCGCCCAGGGCCTGGCTGCCGGTATCGCCCATGAACACCTCGGCAGGAGCGGCATTGAACCACAGGAAGCCGAGGCAGGCCCCGGCGATGGCGGCGCTGAACACCGCCACGTCCTGGCCACCTGACACGTAATAGACCTGGAGGTAGTCCGCCGCGTCCACCCGGCAGGTGAGGTAGGCGATGATCATGAAGGCCAGCGCGGCGATGAACACGGTGCCGCCGGCCAGACCGTCCATGCCATCGGTGAAGTTCACGCCATTGGCGCAGGCGGTGGTCACGAACATGGTCCAGACCACGATCCACATCCCCAGGTTCACGGCGTGTTCCACCGGCAGGAACGGGAACTGGAGTTGATTGAGTCCGAGACGTACGATGTAGCTGTCGCCGCCCAGGGACTTCTTGTAATGGTCCCATGGCATCCCGGCGGGATGGTTGACCAGCAGCAATTCATCAAGGCGCTGATTGATCAGATACAAACCGATGCCACAGGCGGTAGCTGCTCCGATCTGGATCACCAGCTTGAGCCACAGCGGCGTACCCTTCGCGCCTTTGTACAGTTTCTCACGGTCGTCGAGGAAACCCACCAGGGCGAACGACAGCAAGCCGAAGAGCAGCAGCCAGGTGCGGTAGTTGGCGGGATCGCACCACACCAGCGCAGCCAGGGCGATGCAGCCCACGAGCCCGAGGCCGCCCATGGTGGGCGTTCCCTTCTTGGCTTCGCGCATGGCATCGACCTCGGTGGCGCCCTGGCCCTTGGCCCCGGTCTCGCCCACCTTCATGCGCCGCAGCCAGCGGATCAGCGGGGGCATGACCACCAGCATCAGCGCAAAGGCGGTGCCGGCGGCACCCACGGCGCGAACGGTGACGTTGAGCTCCCACGGGATGATCACGGAGCCTCCGTGGCGGTGAGGCCCGCGACCACGCGCTCCAGGCGCTGCGAACGGCTGGCCTTGACCAGGAGGGTGTGCGTCGCCGTGGCCAGCCGGGCGCGCACGACGCTTATGGCGGCGGCGGTGTCCGTCACCAGGAGGGCTCCCGGACAGCCGTCGAGCATGGCGCTTGCTGCCTCGCCCACCACCACCAGTGGGATGCCCAGGGCAGCTGCCTCGGCCCCGACCCGACGGTGGCCGGCGGCGGAATCCGCTCCCAGCTCGCCCATCGCCCCGAGCACCGCGAGTTTCGCTCCGGGCAGCGAGGCCAGGGTACGCAGACCTACGATCATGCTCGCGGGGTTGGCGTTGTAGGTGTCGTCGAGGATCAGGTGGCGGCCCCAGGGGGTGGGCACCAGGCGGCCCGCTACCGGGACCATCGCCGCGAGGCCGCGTGCCGCATCCACCGCCGGCACCCCGGCGGCGCAGGCAACGCGGAAGGCGAGGGCGGCATTGGCGCGGTTGTGCGCGCCGAGCAGCGGCACCAGCACCGCGCCGACGCTGGTGCCCAGGCGCACGCCATCGGGGGTTTCGGCGCCCACCGGGATGAGACCGTGCCCGGTGGGTCGCGTGGCGTCGTCGAACAACGTCAGGTCGCGGCCGGCGGCGGCGGCGCGGATGCGCGCGACCACCGCCTCGACCGTGGTGCCGTGGTCGGCGCAATGATCGGCGAGCCCGTGCAGGCCGACGCAGGCCGGGGCCGCGAGCGGCAGCGCCGGGAGCAGCTCGCATTCGCTGTCGACCACCCCGAGGAAGCCCCCGAAGCCTTCCAGGTGTTCCGGCCCGAGGCTGGTGACGCAGCCCACCTGGGGCGCGCAGGCGCGAGCCAGCGTGGCGACCTCGCCGGGATGGTTGGCGCCCAGCTCGATCACCGCCCAGCGCGCATCTGCCGGGGTGGCGAGGATGGTGAGCGGCACACCCAGGTGGTTGTTGAGGTTGCCGCGCGTGGCGTGCACCGGCAGCCCGGCTCCGGCGCAGGCGGCGGCGATCAGGCCCTTGGTGGTGGTCTTGCCATTGGAGCCAGCCACGCCGATCCAGGTGCAGGCGGTCAGGCGCTGACGCAGTTCGCCGGCAAGCGCGAGCAGCGCTGCGGCCACGTCGCGCACCACCAGCACCGGCACCGGCAGGTCGAGAGCACGGTTGGCCAGGATCAGGGCCGCTCCGGCACCTGCCGCGACCGCGGCGAAGTCATGACCGTCGACCCGCTCGCCGCGGATGCAGGCGAAGATCATTCCGCCGGTGACTGCCCGGCTGTCCACCGCGGCGCCTTGCACGCGCACGCTGCGCGTCACGCCCACCCAGCGCCCGGCGGTGAGACGTTCGGCGGTGGCGGCGTCGAGGTCCCAGATGGCGGGGATGGTGGAGCTGGCGGGCTGCGGGGTCATGGCAATTCTTTGCACGCGCGCACGAAATCACGGTCGCTCCAGGAGCGCACCGTGCCCAACACATCCTGGGTCGTCTCATGGCCCTTCCCGGCCACCAGCACCACCCCGTCGCCTCCGACCGCAGTGCGGGCGTGGAGGATGGCCTCCCCCCGATCGGGCAGCGCGACGCAGGCGGTGGCACCGACTCCGCTGCGGATGGTTGCGGCGATGGCAGCGGGGTCTTCGCTGCGGCTGTTGTCGGTGGTGATCACCACCAGATCAGCAGCGGCTGCGGCG
>JBILDK010000303.1:0-4087 GCA_044352625.1 Planctomycetota bacterium | reverse complement strand
AAGGAGGCCTGTCTGGAGCACCTGTTGCTGGCAGACCCCGACAGCGTCGCGGATCCCGCCCTCGTGAAGTTGTGCGGCGCCGAGGACCTGCGTCGGCGGCAGGCGGTGGCGCGGCTGGAGGCCGGCCAGGGTGACGCAGCGGCGTCCTGGGCGATCCTGCCGGCGGCTGAGGCCCGCGCGTTGGCGTCGCGCAGCATCCTGCAATTCGCTCCCGGGCCGCGGGCACCGCTCCCGGCGGCCGGCCCAATGACCTTTGCGCTGGTGCTGGCCAATGTTCCCGAGCTGGTGGTACAGACCTACGCCCTCGACCAGGTGGCGATCCTGCGCCAGGGACAGACGCTCCACGCCGGTTACGATCTGCGTGGCGTGGTGCCACACACGGTGCGGCGCATTGCCCGCGATCTCGCGCCGGTGCGCCGTCAGGTGGAGCAGATTGCGGTGGATCTGCCGGCTGGGCCAGGGGCGTGGATCGTGGAGTTCGTCGGCGGCGGCCAGGCCATGCGCTGCATGCTCCAGCGCGGCGCCCTGAGTTGGAGCGACGGCCTCGATCACGCAGGCATGTGGCTGCAGCCGATCGATGAGGATGGCCAGCCTCAGGCCGGGGGCCAGGCGTGGCTGAACGGCCAAGCCTATGCGGCCGGGGCCGATGGCCGCATTCGCCTGCCGTTCTCGACTACCGAACCGCCACCAACATACGGCTTGGTTGTGGTCGCCGCCGGTCGCGCCGTCGCGGGCGAGCTCGCCCTGACGTCGGAGGTCTGGAGTCTGGAGGCTGATTGGCTG
This sequence comes from Planctomycetota bacterium, assembly GCA_044352625.1. GTDB lineage: Bacteria > Planctomycetota > UBA11346 > UBA11346 > UBA11346 > JAKLKR01. The sequence goes on along the minus strand of JBILDK010000303.1, from coordinate 3,304 downwards.
CTCGATGCCGAGCAGATCATCCCCGGGGCCGAGGCCGCCGGAGTCGTGCGCCTGCGTCCGCAGCTCAACCGCGTCGCCATGCCGGCGACAATGCTGGAGGACGTCGCGATCGAGGTCGCCCTGGTGGACGGGGCGGGACTGCGCCAGGTGCAGCGCCTCGCCCAGCAGCCCAAAGCCGACCGGGATCTCGAGTTCCGGTTCGCGGTGGGCGAGGATTGTCGGGTCGTAGACGTCACCGTTCAGGGTCGCGTGGCCAGCCGCAGTCGTGGCGACGTAGCGTTGGTCGCAACCCATCGTCTGGAGGTGAACAGCCAACGCGGCAGCATCCTCATTGGTCAACCGCTGTTGCGGCGCACGGTGTCGGGCGATCGTCTCGCGCTGCTCGGGCGCAATGGCGAACCGCTGCCAGATAGCCTGCTCACGGTGAGCGCAACCCCAGTGGGCGGCCTGCAGGTCGGCGGCCTGCTCACCACCAACGCCGCAGGCGAGGTCGAGCTCGGCCAGGTGCCGCTCACGCGGCTGTTCCTGTCCCGCAACGAGGGCGATCAGGTGTGGACGCAGGGGACCCAGCAGCCCCTGCGCTGGCCCGTGCTTCGCCACCTGGAAGCAGGCGTCGCCACCACCCTGCCATGGCCCGAGGGCGAGACCTCCAGGCCACGGTTGTTCGCCCTGGCGGCCGGACGGATTCTGCGCGAACTGTCCGATAGCGTTGGGCGGCAGGATGATCGTCTCACCCTGACCGGACTATCCGCCGGCACCTATCGGCTGGCCGTGGGTAGCCGCCGGGTGGGGCTGGTGGTTGCGGAACGCATCGCGGGACGGCTGCGCCACGCCGGTCGCGTCCTCGACGAGGATTTGGGCCAGACGCCGCATCTCGTGGCCCGACTCGACCAGGGCCAGGTCACGGTGGAGGTGGCGGGCTTCGCCCCCGGGGTGCGGGTGCACGCCGTGGGTCGCCGCTTCGCGCCGGAACGCAGCCACGACTGGCCCGACACAGCCCAGGAATTGAACGGCCTCGATCTGCCCAGGTCGGCTGCGGAATATCGCCAAGCCATCGCGCTCGACGCGGAAAGCCGCTACATCCTCGACCGCGCCGCGTTGCCGCACCTGCCCGGGGTTATGGCGCCCCGGCCCGGCCTGTTGATCAATCCCTGGAAGGATCCGTATGCGTTCCTGGCCATCGGCGCAGGAGGAAAAAGCGCGGGCATGTTTGGCGGCCGTAACGGTGGCGGATCAAAGCAGGCGGTTGGCCGGGCCGGCAGCAGCAAGAGCGAGTCCACCCACCTGCCGGAGCCGTGTTTCGACTTCCTCGCTGCCCCCGGGGTGCTGTTCGCCAATCTGCGGCCCGACCGCGAGGGTCGTCTGCGCCTGCAGCTGGCTGACCTGGGCGACACGCAAGAGCTGGAACTGCTCGCGGTGGATGATCAGCGCAGTGCGAGCATCCTGTGCCGTTTGCCGTCCACGCCGCCGCGTGGTCGCGATCTGCGTCTGGCCGCGCCCCTCGCTGAAACGCCCCGGGCGTGGCGGCATGAGGCGGTGCATCTTGCGGCGGGGATACAACCTGAACCCCTGGACATCGCTCTGGGCGAATCTCGGCGTTACGCTGACTTGGCGGCACTCCACCGGCTGTTCGCTGCTGGTGAGGGCGGCGGCGATCTGGCGGAGTTCGCCCCGCTGATGGCCTGGGATCGGCTGGACGAGGGCGCGCGGCGGACATTCTACGGGACGCATGCCTGCCACGAGGTGGATCTCTTTGTGTATCTGCGCGACCGGCCGTTCTTTGATCGCGTGGTGCGCCCGCTTGTCGCTGGCAAGGTGCAGCCGGACTTTCTCGACGATTGGCTGATGGAGCGGTCGCTGGAGCGTCACCTCGCACCTCAGGCCCACGCCCGACTGACCGTGCTGGAACGCGGCCTGTTGGCGCAGCGTCTGCCCGCAGGCCAGCGTGAGGATGAGGTACGCGGTCTGCGGCGAGAGCTGGAGTCGCACGCTGATGACGCTTGGCAGAGGGTCCTGACCCTGGCTCTCAAGGACCATCTACCGCCCCAGGCGCCGCCGCCACGGGCGGCGCCTGAGCTGCCTGCGGAGCCCCAGATAGCGGACGTGGAGGGTCCAGCGGTCCCGGCGGCTTATCACGACAACGCCGCCGCCATGCCGCTGCTGGAACGCGCGTGGTGGGGCCTGCCCTATAATCAGCATCGCGCCGACCGCCTGCCCATGGCCCAGGTGTGGCTCGATCTCGCAGGCAGCCCGGCGCAGGAGCGGCTTGCCAATGTCGCCTGTCTCGGGGCTGGCGGCAGTCTCAGCGGCGCGCTTGCGGCGCTGGCCCTGGTGGACTTGCCCTTCCAGGCGGACGCTGCCGGCCCCGCCATCCTGGTGCGCTCCGGAGCTACGCTGCCGCCGACGGGGGATTGTCCGTTACTTGTTGAGGTCGAGGAGGCGATCGAGGACGGTTCGGTATTGCGCTGCGGCCGGGTGGTGAAGCAGACGGTGCGCGTGATCAATGCTGGCGCCCAGGCGCAGACCGTGGCCCTGCTCGCCCAGATCCCTGCCGGGTCCATCGCTCTTGGGGGGGCCGACCGTCTGGGTCGCAGCCTCGCGCTGGAACCCTGGGCCCAGCACACTGAGACCTTGACCTTTTACTTTCCTGGCGCCGGCGCGTTTACCCAGTTCCCCGCCACCGCCAGCACCGCCCTCGGCCATGTTGCCCTGCCCCTGCGCCGCTGGACGGTGCACGCTCCGGGGGATCGCGTCGAACGGGCCCAGGCCGCCAGCCTGGCGTGGCATGAAATGCTGACCCGCTTGAATGACGAGGGTCCAGAACGAGTGGACCTGTCCGACGAATTGTGGCGACTCACCGACACCGCATTGTGCGCGCAGGTGGTGGCCGCCCACCGTCGCTGGCGGACGATGGACCGGGATGTCTGGGGCTATGCCGCCGGGCACGGTGACCGTGCCTGCCTTGCTGACCTGGTGGTGAGCGACGAGACCATGCGCCGCCGGTGCGGTCGCGTGCGCGCCGGCTGGATCGACCTCGATCCACGCGACAGCGGCGACTGGTTGCAGGTGGATCTCGATCCGGTGGTGTTGCGCCGCGCGCATCCCGTCGCTGGGCAGCGGGTCGTGCCCACGCTGGTGGCGACGCGCTGGACGCAGTTGCTCGACCGCATGGCCCGGGCTGAGCTGGATCCGCGTGACCGGCTCGAAGCCGCGTACCTGCTGCTGCTGCAAGATCGCGTGGCCGAGGCCAGCGCCCAGCTCGCCCGCTGCCCGCGCGACGCGGTTCCTGGCGTCATGCAGCATG
>JBILDK010000302.1:0-4101 GCA_044352625.1 Planctomycetota bacterium | reverse complement strand
AGGTCTATAAGGACTATATACTCACCAGCATGCCCCTCCCCCGCCGAATGCTGGTCGATGATGCCCGTCGTGGTGCGTTCCATCTGATCTCGCGCTGCGTGCGCCGGGCGTTTCTCTGCGGGGATGTGGCCGAACACCGGCGCGCGTGGGTGCGCGATCTGCTGCGGCAGGCGGCGGGGGCATTTGCGGTGGATGTGCTGGCCTACGCGGTGATGAGCAATCATCTGCACGTGGTGGTGCGGACGGATCCTGACCGGGTGAACGGGTGGAGCGCTGACGAGGTGGCCGCTCGGTGGGCGGCAGCCCACCCCCGACTCGGCCGGGATGGGTCGGTGATCCCCTGGAGCAGCGCCGAGATTGCGGCGCGTGCGGCGGATGCTGGCTGGGTTGCCAAGACCCGGTTGCGGCTGCGCTCGCTGTCGTGGTTCATGAAAGCGGTGAAGGAACAATTGTCGCGCCGCGCCAACCGCGAGGACCGCTGCACCGGCGCCTTCTGGGAGGGTCGCTTCCGCAGCGTGGCACTGCTGGACCAGGCGGCGGTGATCGCCGCCATGGCCTACGTGGACCTCAACCCGATTCGCGCCCGTGTGGCGGATCGGCCGGAAACCAGCGATTTCACCAGCATCCAGGAGCGCTGCCAGGCGCGGCAATCCAACCGGGCGGCGCGATCGCGGACTCCTGCACTGACGCCCGAGCCGTTGCCCCTGCCGCTGATCCCCATGCCCACCGCCGATGAAGCCGGGCTGTGGATTGCGCCGATCCTGGCAGCCACGGTGGACATCCCCATCGGCGCGCCACTGACCCCGTTCATCACGCTCGACGACTACCTGACCCTGGTGGACACCACCGGCCGGATCGTGTGCGAGGACAAGCGCGGAGCGATCCCCGCTTCCCTCGCACCGATCCTGGAGCGATTGCGGTTGGACCTCGACGGTTGGTTGGATCTCATGGCCCACGGCGGACACCTCGGCCACGGAGCCATCGGCGCCCTGGCGAGCCGCGCTCGCGAAGCGCTACGCCGAGGTGCCCGGTGGATCGTGGACTGTACGGCGGGCCTATATCAGGCCGATCGATTGCGACCGGCGACTGCCTGAGCCACGATAGCGCAAGACGCCAACGTCAGCGACCGAGAGGTTGCCGAGAGGGCGTTGACGCATAGGGTCGAAATGCCCACATGTACCGCCTCGTGAACATCAACGATCAACGCCGATGGCCGGGAAGGACACGTTGCGGACGGACGGGGCTCGTTTGAATTTCGAGTGGCGATTAAGTGCGTGTCCATTGTCCATCAAGGCGGCGATTTCCTTGGCCAGACGCGGTCCTGCAGTCTTGACCCGCATGATGTAGTGGACGCCACGACGATGCAGATCCGCCAGCAATTCCCGGGCAGGATACAGACGGTCCGCCAGCAGGATATCGCCCGTCGTCAACGACCCCAGCATATCGGCCAAGTCAGCCTGCTCGCTGCCGTCATGCGGTCCCAGCCGCCAGTCCACCGGCACGTTGCCGCCAAGATCCCACAGAACCGTCAGCAAGGCCTGGGGGGCCAGATGCTCGCCGAATGGACAGCAAAAGTCCTTCTTCAATGCCGCGGTCGAGGCGAGAGCGGACCGCGTTCCATCAACCGCAATGATGCGCTGGAAATCCCGGTCTCGCAGACGGGCTCGCGATCGCACGTGGCTGGCCTCGCGGGCGACACGACGAAAGAGATCCCGACCCATCTTCTCGCTCAGCTTGCCCCGTGCCTGGATCAGAGCCGATGGGATTGGCGCACCATCACCCCAGCCAAAGGCGCGATGCATATCGGAGAAGATATCGCGCAAGGCGGAGGGGTACCCTCTACTGCCAAGTGCAACCATGTGGATCACGGTCAACAGAGTCTGGAGGGGACCAAGCGGCGAACGGTTCCAGGTCCATCCGCGTGGGAGCCACGTGCCGACGCGGCTCAGGATGCTGTCAGTGAGGATCGTGCGATCGAGAGTGCCCATGAGGCCCCGACGCCGGCTCTCAAAGCAATGTCACGATCAAAATCAGCCAACGCGGTGATGCAACCAGCTTTGAAAAAATGACTCACGGACGTGACTTAACGCCATTGCTCCTACGGGGCAATGTCTGGCAGAGGTAGTCACTTCCCGCGCACCCGGTTGTACACGTCGTTGGCCCAGGCGGCGGTGAAGGCGCCGACGAAGCCGTTGTTGAAATCATCGATGAAACGGCGCGGGCTTTCGTCGTCACGACCGGGCAGATAAACGATGTCGCCGGGCTTGAGTGGCACATCGGGTCCAGTGCCGGCCAGGATCGCGGCGAGGTCGAGGCGGGCGACCATGGGCTTGGCCCGGCTGCCGCGTATCACCAGGGCCCAGTCCAGGTAGGTGTCCTCGGTGTAGCCGCCGGCGCGACCGATGACCGCTGCCAGGCCCATGCCCTCGCGCAGGTCGACGATGCCGGGGCTGTTGACCGCACCGAGCACCAGCACGGTGCGCTCGTTGGCGGGCGGAATATAAATGTAGTCGCCAGGATGGACGCGGATGTTCTGGCGTACATCGCCGCGCTTGAACAGGGCCTCGAGGTCCACGGGCAGGACGAGGCCTTGGCGGATGTACAGCGCCCCGGTGAGGTCCGCCAGTTCCTCGCTGTCGGTGAACTCGGAGGATTTCATGCTGCCGCCGCACATACCGAGAATGTCGAGGGTGCGTTCGCCGCCCACCAACGGGAACACGCCCGGCTTGAGCACCATGCCCAGCACCGTGATCTTTCCGCTAGAAATGCTCATCGGCCGCAGATCCACCTGGGGGTCGCGGAACCACGGGCGCAGGGCGTCTTCGCAGGCGCTGCTCGCTTCAGTCAGGGTCTTGCCCGCCACCAGCACTCGAGCCGGTCCCACATAGAGCCGCCCATCGACCTCGATGCGCAGAATCTCCTGTTTGATCTCGCTACCACTCAGGCTCACCTCAAGGATGTCACCGGCGCCCAACGTCATCGGCGGCGGCGGCTCGTCTGGTGGCAGGCGTTCGGTCAGCTCGATCATCGCTGGGGTTTGCACCGGGGCCGCCAAAAGCTCGGGCTGATGACGGGGACAACCGCAGAGCATCACGGCCAAGATAATCCACAGCAGGCGCGGCATGGACAACTCTATACTGGATGCGCCCGGGGCCGTCCACGACCGAGCGCGCCGTGCCGGTTGGAAGTCATCCGCGGGGGCTATGGTGGTTCGCCATGCGCAACAGCCTCATCCCCATCGTCGTCGTGATTCTGGTGGCTGTCGCCGGCTTCGGTCTGACTACGCGCGGTGCGGCCCGCGGATCTGGTGGGCCGGAGGTCATGCCCGGTATCTTCCGCGAGGTGAAACGCGAGAGCCGCCGGGTAGAGGCTGCGCCGCTGACGATATCAGCCAGTGTGGGCGATCTTGCACGGCGCTTTCCACAGGCGCGGGTGGTGCTGATCGCAGGCGACGACACCGCGGCCCTGACCCGGGCCCTGATGCTCGCCACTGCCGAGGAAATCACTCGCCGCGGAGGGTTAGCGGTGCTCGACCCGGTACAGACCAGGACCCGCGAGCCGCTGCCGCTGGGCTGTGATCTGCGCTTGGCCCTGGCCACGACCAGTGGTGTGCCGCCGGCCACACCCGCTGGCTCCTTCGCCGTGACCTGGCGCCTTTCCGTCACCGTGCCGGCCCCGGCCTTGGACCTGCCGGCGGCGGCCTGGTTGCCAGAGGGGGCCAGCGTCGCGCCCCACGTCTGTGCGGTGCAGGTCGTAGCCGAGGGCAGCGCTGGCGATTGGCCGAGCTGGTACGCCGCGCTCAGCCGTCCGGCGGCGGTGGCCCTGGTCGGTTCGCTGGGACTGGCGTCGGATCTCGGTCAGGATCTCGCCACCCACGTCGCCGCCGCCACCTGGCCAGCGACCGGTGGGGTCGAGTCCACCGCGCGTCTGCCCCAGCCCCCGGGCGCCGACGAACTGCGTTGGCTCGGTGCGTTTCAGTATCCGCTGGTGCGCGGTTGGGTCGGTCGGGTCGCGGGCGCAACCACCACCAACCGTACCGGCGAGGTCGTTCCGGCGCTGCAGCCGTTGTTTGCCCGCATGCTGCGCGGCGGCTGGAGCGCC
>JBILDK010000029.1:0-13414 GCA_044352625.1 Planctomycetota bacterium | reverse complement strand
GCTGCTCGTTGCGCCAGGCCGCGATGAGCTCCTTGGGTGGAATCTTGCCTTTCAGCATCAGCCAGGGCCAGGTGCCCTCATAGGAGATGCCGACGCCATTGCGATCGGAGGCGGTGAGCCACAGCTCGTTGAAGGCCGAGCTGTGGGTGCGGCTCACCCGCGTGCCATGCTCGTGCATGAGCGCGGTGAAACGGTCGGCCAGGGCGGCGTCCTGGGGCCGGTTGGGCATCGGCGTGGCGTTGCCGCCGCGCAGCCAGTAGGGCTTGTTGTTGAGGTAGAATCGGCCATCCGGGCGGGTCTCGAAGGTACGGAAGCCAACGTCCAAAACCCGCTCGTCCACCGTCCGACCATCGCGGACCAACGTGACGCTCAGGGTGTAGAGGTTGGGCTCGTCGGGGGTCCACAGCAGCGGGGAGATGACACCGGTGTCGATGGTGGCGGTGGTGGCTCCGGCGGGGATGGCGATGGGTGGCAGGGTCTGCGTCGTCGGCAACGCCCGTCCGGTGGCACGTTCCACCAGTCGGATCACCGGCTGGACCGTCGTGGCGACCGTGGTGGCGTTGGCGAGTTCCAGATCGATGGCGGCGCCATCAAGCCGGGGCCGGAAGAACAGGTCGCGGATCTCCACCGGATCATGCACGCTCAGATGGACCGGCTGCCAGATGCCGACCGGCTTGCCGAAATAGATCCCCTGGGGCAGGCTGTGGATCATCGCCTGGGTGACATTGACCGACACCATGGTCGCAGCCACCTTGTCGCCGTCGACGATCTCCTTGGTCGAAGGCGGGGCGATGCCGACCCGGGCGGCGATCAGGTTGCGTCCTGGACGGATCACGTCGGTGATGTCGATGCGCGAGGGCGTGAACATGCCGATGCTGGTGTGGACGCGCGTGCCGTTGACCGAAATCTCGCCGTATTTGGCGATGGCGTCGAAGGCCAGCTCATAGCGCCGGCCGGCCGGCAGGGCCTCGGGCAGGATCAGGGCCTGACGGTACCAGCCCGACAGGTTCTTGCGGCCATCGAAGGTCTGCTGGGCCAGGCGTTGGCGCTCCAGCTCGACATAGCGGTCGGATCCCCCCTGGGTCTCGTCGTAGAGCCAGTTGGCGATCGGCGACCAGAAGGACGGCACGGCCAGGGGATGCCAGGCGCTGTCGTCCAGGGCCGGATCGGTGCAATCGATGTTCTTGGGCACCTGCTGCTCGGGCAGGAACAGCCAGGTGCCATCGAGGGACACGTCGGTGCGCGGCGCATCGCCCAGGGCAATGGCCTGCGGCTTCCAGGCGGCCCGGCGCTCCTTGCGGACCTCCTCGCCAGCGAAGGTGGGAACGGAGACCGTTGGCGCAGCGGGAATGCTGGCGGGATCCAGGCGGGTGACGGTGACATCGTCGTACTCGGTCGGCAGGAACCCGCCGCCAAGGGCGATGCCGCCGGCCGCCAGGCCCCCCTCCTTGTCATCGCTCACGCGCAGCACCTCGCTGCCGCCAAGCAGCACCCGCAGCGTGGTGCCCGCCACCTGAATGCGCACCTCGTACCAGGTGCCGGGCACCAGGGGCGTGGCGAGAGGCTGGACCTTGAGGAAGCGCTGCCGGCCGTCGGGCGCGTAACGGGCGGCATAGACCTGCTGAAGGTCGCCCCCGCGCAGGCCAATAGCATAACGGGCATCGCGGGCAGAGCGCCGCACCGCGGCCCAGATCTGGGCCTGCGCGGCGCCCTCAGGCGCCCGAGCACGGAAGCTCAGTTCATAATCGGTCCAGGAGGCGTCACCGGCCGCGGCCTCGACACCGGTCAGATGCAGAACGCCATCGGCGATCTGTGATGCGCCCCGGCCCTCCATGGACCAGCGGGTTGCCTCGCCTGATTGAAATCCATCGGCGAATGCTGGCGTCTCCGCAGCAGACAGCTGGGCAAGGGTGAGCAGGACCGCCAGCGCCTGGGCACAACGATGGGTGGTGATGAGCGTCATGGGATTCCCAAGGTGTTCATGGTGACGGTATCGCTACCGATTTAATGTCACCTAACCTCAGACCACAGTCACAATTAGTGCGCGGAGACCCGTTCCATGTCACAAATTTTGTGACAATTAACTTCCTGCCCAATCGCCATAGTGTCTGTCATACCGGCAGCCCACACCCCTGCCACCCGGAACCTCAGCCATGATCAAGACCCTCGCTCTCATCGCCTGCCTTGGCCTCATGGCGACTTCTAGTCACGCCCTGGAATATGCTTATCCCCCCCAGGATCCGCAAAAGACTGGCTGGCCGCTAACCCCTGAAGAAGAGACCTTCATGCTCAAGGGCGAGCACGAACGGCGCCCGGGGGCGGATAGCGGAAAATACCTCCCGCATCTGTGGCCGGTGGTACCTTTTGGCCAGTCATGGGGTGGTCGAGCCTATATCGATCACCATGCGGGCCTGGTCAAGAAGGTGCAGGACAACAAAGGCCCCTGCGATGTGCTGCTGGTCGGGGACAGCATCACCATCCAATTTGAAAAGGACCTGGCCGGCAATGAGAACTGGAAGACCCAGTTCCCAGCCTACAAGGCGGTCAACATCGGCGTCGGCGGTGATCGCACCCAGAGCGTGCTGTGGCGTCTCGACCATGGTGGAGCAGACGGCCTGGAGCCCCGCTCCATCGTCCTGATGATCGGCAACAACAACATGTTCTTCGTCGCCGAGACCGGCATCGAGGCGGCAGCCCAGGGCATCAAGGTCTGTGTCGACCGACTGCGTGAGCAGTTCCCCAAGGTTCCGATCGTCGTGGCCAAGATCCTGCCCTGCCATACGCCAGGCAACGACTTCTACGAGAACATCAAGAAGACCAACGCCGCGGTGGATGCCTTGAATCTCACCTCCGATCCGCTGGTTCATGTCGTCGATGCCTACAATGATCTGCTCAACGCCGACGGGACCATTAAAGCGGACTTATTCGCTCCTGATGCGATTCATCTCAGCAAGGACGGTTACGCCGTCTACGCCAACAAGCTACGTCCAGTGCTGGATGGGATCCTGGCATCCACCAAGTAAGGCATGTCGCAGAGTCTCTTTGTCCTCATCGACCGCTCACGACCCGGATGTCCCATGACCAATACCACCACGAATCCCTCCGAACCCGCAACACAGATGGCTGAGAACTCGGCTGCCCGCATGGTGCCGGAAAACCTGAGCGACCTCCTGGCTCAACATGGCACCAATCCCGATGCTGACTCTGGCCAACGCATCAACCATCGGCCCAGCCATGTCGAGTTTGGCCACCTGATCCACGTGGTACTAGGACTTGCCGTTGCCTGCGTATTGGCGTTGACGGCCGCCCATCCCAACCAGGTCACCTGGGCTGCAGCGCTTATCTACGGCACCCTGGCCGGGGTCGCGGTGCACCTGCTGCGCAAGCAACCTGTCGGCACCTCAGGCCTTGGATTTGGCGTAGCCATGGCAGCCATCAGCCTGGGAGCCGTTGTGCTTGCCACCAGTCCGCTGCTGATGTTCTGGTCGATCAATAGCCTCGCCACCTTGATACCGGCTGGCATCGCCAGCATCGCTATCGTGATCACGGCTGGTGCGCTGGTGACGGGCAAGATGACGCGGCTCGCGCGGATCGCTGCGCCGATCGCGGCCATGACAGCAACCCTCATTGCTGGGTGATCCCTGACACAGCAGTCACCCGTTGATGACCGGGCGGCAGCCGGCCTCGATCAGGTTCACCACGCGTCCGAGTGCTGATGCCCCAGCCGTAGGAGCCTTGCGCTCAATGGCGTTCAGTCTCGACCGGCGGTTTGATCCTGACTGTCGCAGGTGGTGGGTGGTGGTTGGGGAACAGCCTCGTGCAGCGCCAGAGAGCTGCACCCAGGAGGTGCTCGGTGGACAGGGCAGATGGCATTGCCTCTCCACCACCCATCAGAGCTGAGGGCAACGCCGTACCAGCAGGCTCCTTGATGGTGTGTTCAGGCCGTCATGTCGGTTCGTCGCGGGCGCGCCCAGCAACCGCGGCGATCTTCCCGCGCCAGCGCCGTGGTTGCGTCCCGCGCACCAGACGAAACCAGCGGTTGCAGCTGGAAAGGCTGCCGAAACCTGAAGCGAGGGCGACCTCAAGAATGCTGGTCCGCCCTTCAGCGAGCAAGCGACAGGCGATGGCCACGCGCACCTCGGCAACATAGCGCACGAAGCACACGCCCAGTTGACGGTGAAACCAGCGGCTGAATGCCGCCGGATGCAAACCGGCCAGCCGAGCCGCGCGCGCCGCCGGCAAGGGCCCATCGGCTTCGGCATGGACCAGCGCCAGCACCCGCGCCAGACGCTCATCGATCGCGCTCTCGGGTCCAGGTGGTGCCGCCGCCAGCGCACGTGCGCGCGCCGCTTCCAGCTCGGCCAGAGCAAGATGCAGGTGGCCAAGACGCGCGATCGGCGACACGGTGGAGACCAGTAAACGCAACTCGGCTGAGGCACGGGAAGCAGCCGCCCCGCTGAACACCAGCCCACTGCGCGCCCGGCTTAACAGCGCCCGCAATTGTTGGGCCTCGGCCTGATCACCAGCGAGAGCCTGGGGGAACTTCACGACCAGCGCCCGGCAGCGGCCGCAGTCGGGATCGCTGGCCCAGGAGTGCGGCAGGCCTGGCCCGAGGAGCACAAGATCGCCCGGAGCAAAGCGCTCAACCGCATCACCCACCTGACGCAATCCGCTGCCGGCCTCGATCAGGGTCAACTCGCATTCCGGGTGCTGATGCCAACAGAACGCCCACCCCGCCGAGTCCAGGCTCTCGACCGCCAGCGAACTCGCCGCACCAGGTCGGACCTCCTCGCGATGGGCTCGATGGCGGAGCTTGGTGATCATCAGTGCAGGTTAAAATATGACCGGTACGAATCAATCGCCGCGCAGCGCAAACAGCGCTGCCTGGTAGACTGCGGACCAAGGGGAACGTCATGGACTTCCAACCAGATTACCGCCATCTCGTCGCTGCCGTCCGCAATCAGCGGCCAGCGCGCCTGCCTCTCTATGAACACAACATCAGTGCCGAGGTCATGGAGCGCGTGCTGGGCACCCCCTTCGTCCATCTCGATGGGCAGGGGCCGGCGGCGCAACGCGAGTACTTCCGCCACTACTGCGGCTTCTGCCGCGACATGACCTACGATGCGGTCACCTTTGAGCTGTGCATCTGCAAGGCCCTGGTCGATGGCGGCGCCATCATGGGCGGAAAAGCGGGGCCGATCCAGTCGCGGGCCGATTACGAGGCCTATCCCTGGGCCGAGATCCCACAGCGCTACTGGGACATGGCCGCACCGCGCTTCGACGCCCTCGCTGCCGAGATGCCGGCCGGCATGAAGGCGGTTGGTGGCATCGGCAACGGCGTCTTCGAACTCAGCGAGGATCTGGTCGGCTACGAGTGGCTCTGCCTGATGGTGAGCGATGATCCCGAACTGGTCGGCGACCTTTACTGCCGCATCGGTGACCTCATGGAGGATATCTGGACGGAATTCCTGCGCCGTTATCCCGACCTCTACTGCGTGCTGCGCTTCGGTGATGACCTTGGATTCAAGTCGAGCACGCTGATGTCCCCAGCCTTCATCCGCCGGCACATCATCCCTCAATACAAGCGCATCATCAGCCGCATCAATGCCTCCGGTACCCCCTTCCTGTGGCACAGCTGCGGCAAGATCTTCCCGGTGATGGAGGACGTGATCGCCTGCGGCATCTGCGCCAAGCATTCCAACGAAGACCAGATCGCGCCGTTTGACGACTGGATCCGCGATTACGGCGCCCGTATCGGCCTGCTCGGCGGCATCGATGTCGACATCCTCTGCCGTGAGGAACCGCAACGTGTGTACGAACTGGTCTTGGAACGCGGGCAGCGTTTCCGGTCCGCCGCCAAAGGCTATGCACTCGGATCCGGCAATTCGATTCCGGAGTACGTTCCCACCGAGAACTATCTGGCGATGGTCCGTGCCGGGCAGGAAATCCGTCGCCGTGAAACCGCCGGGGTCTGAGTAGTATTCTCATCTGGGCGGTGGGGGCCCCGCGGCGGCGACGTCAATCGCGGCCGCGGGTCATGCGTACCCGACGACGGTCACGCAAACCCTGATCCTGCCCCGATTCCACAGCCCCGGAGTTTACGTCGTCAAGGAACGTCTCGCAGACCGTCTGCGCGTCGACAAGATGGCTGGTGAGCCGGCGGGAAGGCGGAACCCAGGTGTGCTGGGACCAAGCGCCAAGCCGGAGGTCAGACTGGTCAGCAGTCCATCATCCCGTAATCCACGGTTGCTGGTTCATGGTCGATGGTTCCGACACCGTGAGTTACGACGATTTTGATGATCACCATAAAGGTGAACGGCCTCAACGTCGCAAAGCCTTGGCTCGAAACCATGAACCATGAATCGCGACGTTTAGGGTGACGTAGATCGAACAAAGGGGGCTGCCCCCCTTTGTCTTTATCTCATCCGCTTCGTGCCGGGTCTCAAATCAGACGCTGGCGCGCTGGGCCGGGCGGAATTCTTCGACGCCAGCGCTCAGAACCGCGGTGCGGCGCAGCGCTGCATCGTCGGCCAGCACCCCGAGGCCGCGGGCCTGGACCAGGAGGTTGCCCAACGCTGTCGCCTCGTCAGGTCCCGCGAGTACCGGCAGGGCGCAAGCATCTGCGGTCAGGCGGCAGAGCAGTCGGTTGCGACTGCCACCACCAATGAGGTGGATCACCGTCGGCTGCGCACCGGTCACCGTACGCAGGCGGTCGAGGGTGCCGCGATAGGCCCGGGCAAGGCCCGCGAGAATCGCACGTGCGATGGCGCCGGGGGTTTCAGGCTCTGGCTGCCCATGCTCGCGGCACCAGGCGCGTACCCGCTCGGGCATCGTATCTGCAACTGAACCTGGGGCGAAAAACCGCTGATCATCAACGTCTACTACCGCACCAGGTAGGGCAGATTCCGCCAGGGAGGTGATCACCGCGTAGTCGTCCGGACCGCCGGTTGCGGCCCAGGCGCGGCGGCATTCCTGCAATACCCACAAACCCATGATATTAGTCAAAAGCCGGGTGCGGCCATCGTGGGCGACTTCGTTTGACAGCTTGGCGAGGCGCGCGGCCGGTGTGGTGACCGGCTGATCCGTGACCAAGCCCATGAGCGACCAAGTGCCACAACTAATCCAGGCTGCGGTGGCTGCATCGCCCGGCACCGCTGCCACCGCCGAGCCGGTGTCATGGGCGGCGGGCGTGATGATGCGCGGCGCTTCGCCGGTCAGGCCGCATGCCGTCATCAGTTCAGGGCGCAACCGGCCGAACGTCGAGCCGGACGAGACGATCGGTCCAAACAGGTGCGCGGGCAGGCCGAGATCAGCAATGAGTTCGCGATCCCACTCCATGCGACCCGCAACGGTCAGTCCCGTCGTGCCGGCATTCGACCATTCATTGGCCATGGTGCCTGACAGCCAATGGTGCAGCAGATCGGGAATGGTCAGCAGGCGATGGGCGCGGGCGAGCAGTGCCGGATCCCGGCGCTGGTGTGCAACCAGTTGATAGATGGTGTTGAATGGCAGTGCTGCGGTACCGCTGCGGGCGAACAGCGCGTCGGCGCCGAAACGCTTCGCCAGTTCGGCGTCAATGCCAGCGGTGCGCGGATCGCGGTAGTGCCAGGGCGCCTCCAGCAGGTTTCCCGCCGCATCCACCAAACCGTAATCCACCCCCCAGGTATCGACGCCGATAGCGGCCACCGGCCCCGCAGCGCGCAGACCAGCAATGATCCCGGCCTTGAGGTCGTCAAGGTCCCAGCGCAGACCGTCGGTGGTCTGCCTGGGGCGATTGGGAAAACGGTGGGCGACCTCGAGCGCGAAGCGCCCACCGGCCAGCGTCCCCACCACCACGCGGCCGCTTTCGGCCCCCAGGTCGATGGCCGCGAGGCGCATATTCAGGCCTTTCCCGCCAGGGCTGCCTGACGGTATTTTTCATCGGGCCGGCCGAGCAGATGGCCTACCACCGCAGCTGGCAGGGCGCGGATGCCCCCGGCGTTGAGCGCCCCACCGCGGATGCGCGCCGCCTTGATTGCCATAGCAGTGATCTGGAGGGCCTCGGTAGTTGAGGATCCCACCGCGATGACGCCGTGGTTCTGCATGTAGATGACCTTGGCCACCGTACCATAGGTGGCGCGATAGGTGTCGCAGCCGCGCTTGATCGCCTTGGCCAGTTCGACGCCAGGGTCGAGATACGGGATGTACACGGATTCCGCGCCCATCACCACCGCCTCATCGGGAAACAGGCGACCTTCGAGCACTTCAGGAAACCGTGGCGAGCAGGTCAGCATGTTGACCGCCGTGGCGTGCGAATGCGCCACGGCCTGTACCCCGGGCTGGGACAGCAGCACCGCGTGGAACAGGGTCTCGACCGAAGGCCGCCGCGTCTGCCGCGGATCGACCTTGGCTGATTCGTAGGCCGCCTTCAGCGCCGCCTCATCGACCCCCTCCTGATCGAGCAGGGCGAGAATGCGGTCAAAGCGCAGATGCACGAAATCCGCCGCGCCCATGGTGCTGAGTTGGCAGCCGCTGCCCTTGACCCAGAAGGTCTCGGCATCGCAGCGCGCCGAGGTATTGCCCTCGCCGAGAATTGCCGCATCGAGCGCGGGATCGCCAACCGCGTTGGAAAGCTGGACGAGATCGGTGAGCGACGGCATCTCAGAAGCCCCCGCCCGCGCCGGCGGCCGCGTGCTTGGCGGTCCGTTGGGCAATCGCCCGCTCGGCGTAACCGCTGCGCCGGAAGGCCGCGAGAGGCTCGGGATCCAGGCCCATGTCCTGACGCACCTCACGCAGCAGCGGGCGCACGTCGGTCTGGTAGGCGTCCTTGAGAATCTCCTCGGCGCCGGTCACGTCGCAGGCGATGCGCGCCTTGGCCAGTGCGGCGTGGTCAACGTGCAGCGCCTTGGCCAGGGCCTCTTGGCAGTTGGTGGCTGAGGTGATGGTGGCTTCAATGGTATTCTTGTACTGGTGGCACTGGTCGAACATGTAGGCTACGCGCTTGGCGCAGTCGCGTACCTTGGCATCATTGTCCATTTCGGCGGCGACCAGTTCATTGTAGATCAGGAACAACTCGAAGGGATTGATCGAGCCGACCGTGAGATCGTCGTCTGCGTACTTGCGGCTGTTGAAGTGGAAGCCGCCAAGGATGCCCTCATCGAGCAGGCAGGCCACGATCCATTCGATATTGGTGCCCAGTGGGTGGTGTCCGGTATCCACCAGAACCTGGGCCTTGGGGCCGAGGGTCTTGCACAGCAGTGCCGCCGAACCCCAGTCTGCGAGGTCGGTGTGATAGCTGGCGGGCTCAAAAAACTTGTACTCGATGATCATGCGGCTGTTTGCCGGCAGGTCGGCATAAACCTGCTGGAAGCTCTCGACCAGGCGGCGGCGACGGGCGCGGAAATCATCCTGACCTGGATAATTGGTGCCGTCGGCAAACCACATGCTCAGGCAGTCGCTGCCGGTGGCCTTCATCACCTCGATGCAGGTCTTGGTCTGGGCCACCGCTTTGGCCCGGATCTTGGCGTCGGGGTTGCAGTACGAGCCGAACTGGTAAGCGGGGTCCTGGAACAGGTTGGGATTGATAGCGCCA
This sequence comes from Planctomycetota bacterium, assembly GCA_044352625.1. Classification (GTDB taxonomy): domain Bacteria; phylum Planctomycetota; class UBA11346; order UBA11346; family UBA11346; genus JAKLKR01. The sequence continues at coordinate 3,843 of JBILDK010000029.1, read as the reverse complement.
ATGGTGAGGTTGCGTTCCGCCGCCTTCACCTTCAGTCCAGCCCAGTCGTCGGTCATGTCCCAGGGGATGTGCAGCGCAACGGTGGGCAGGATGCCGGTGAACTTCTGCGCCTGAGCCGCATCGTCGAGCTTCTCGGCCAGAGTGGTAGCGCTCCACGGCTGCGGGAACTTGCCAAAGCGCGTGCCAGTGGCGGCAAAGCCCCACGATGGCATTTCGATCTTCTGGTTGCGCAGGTGGGACTTGATGGTGTTGCGATCCATGGGGCCTCCGGTGTTTACCACCATGCCCATATCAGTTCACTCTGCGAGCCTCCGAACGGTCTATGTGACTTGGACGATCATGACTAGGTCCGTCCATGCCCCATGGGTCCCATTGGGTTGCTGACGCATTTGCTCTAACCAACGTTTCCTTGACGCGACGGCCCCGCAGGTCGGCATCCAGTCTGGCATTCGGCCTTGGAATCACCTGGCAACATCCGTCCAACCACCTCGCTTTCACTCGTGACGAGGCTCAGGCCCTCTGCACGAAGGGCATCAGCAACGGTATAGCAGATCTGCGGAACCGGACCCGTCCAACTAAGGGCCGCCGCGTAGGGCCCGCGGTCCGACTCCGCAGGCCTGCCGCACCAGCTTATTGAAGCGCTGCACGTCAGCTACGCCAAGCTGGGCGGCGATCACACGCACTGGCAAACTCGTGTTGCGCAGCAGATGGCGGGCGCGCTCCAGACGGCGGGCCTGGATCCATGGCTTTACCCCCAAACCGGTCTCGGCCCGAAACAGGCGGCGCAGATGCGCCCCAGAGCAGCCCACCGCCGCCGCCAGTTCCGCCACCGACGGTGGATCGTCGAGGCGCTTTTCCACCAGGGCGCGGGCGCGGGCAACCGGACCCGAACGCGGTGCCGCCGCCATGGTGCAACGCCAGAGGGCGGCCCAAGCCAGCGCAGCCGCATGAACCGGATCACCAGCGCCGGCGGCTTCTTCAACCAGTGATCCGACGATGGCATCGTCCGCCACCAGGGCCGGAACCGGCATGACGGCACCGGAGGACAGGTTCAGGTGCAGGCACGAAAACCGTGGCCGCCCGACCAAACGGTAGGAGGTGGAGGCTCCTGGCGGCAGCACGCTCACCGCTCCGGGAGCAAGTTCGAGCACCCCCACGCCGCCGGCGTGCTCGACCTCAAGACGCCCACCGTGATGGTAGACATGGAGCTGCCATAAGCCGCGTAAATGGAAGTTCGCTACTGCCGCCGGCCACGACACCCTGCACCAGGTCTGGACCACGACCGGGGGCTCCGTCACGGGTATCGACCACTTCAGCATGAGCGATCTATACCACTAGCGACCTGTTCTGGCAATGGCGGCGAGGATCACGACCGCCCATGATCCAGCACGGAGACGATCATGGATGGCACCAATGCCCCCACCCTCGAACGCGGCTGCCAACGGCTTGACCGTGCCCGTCTGCAGTCCTGGCGCGATCTGGACTACGGTATGTTCATCCATTTCGGCATGTCGACCTTCGACGGCGAGGAGTTCAGCAGCGGCGAGGTCCCCTCGACCACCTACGCGCCCGACCGCCTGGACGTCGACCAGTGGGTGTCGGTGGCCCGCGATGCCGGCATGCGCTACGCGGTCCTGACCACCAAACACGTGTCCGGGCACTGCCTGTGGCCGAGCGCGCTCACCGACTACCACGTCGGCACCTCGGGCTGCACCGTGGACGTGGTCGAGCGCTTCATGGCCGCCTGCGCCCGCACCGGGGTGCTGCCCGGCTTCTATTACTGCTCGTGGGACAACCACCACCGCTTCGGCTCCTGCACCCCCGGCGGCATCGCCCCGGACGGCGGCCTGGAGGGCTGGAACTGGATGTACACCACCCGCGCGTATGAGGACTTCCAGGAAGCCCAGCTCGAGGAGTTGCACCGCCGCTACGGCGCGGTGGCCGAGTGGTGGATCGACATCCCCCTTATCCTCTCACGCGGATACCAGCGGCGGCTGTACGACCGCCTGGCCGGCCTCACGCCCGAGGCGGTGATCATGTTCAACAGCGGGGTTGGCGACGGCACCACCTACCCCATCGCCGACACCTGGCCCAGCGATCTCATCTCTATCGAGACGCGCCTGCCGCCTGCCAGCGCCAGCATCCCCTCCAGCAATGGTCACGACCCCTGGCGCACCATCCTGGGCAAGCGCTACTGCCTGCCCGGCGAGGTCTGCGACACGGTGCAGCGGCGCTGGTTCTGGACCGAGGGCGACTCCCCGCGCAGCGACTGCGAACTGCTCGGGCTGCGCACCCTGGCCCACGCCCGCGGCGCCAACCTGCTGCTCGATGTCGGTCCCGACCGCCACGGGCTCATCCCCGCCGACCAGGTGGCGGCATTGCAAAGGCTCCGTCGCAACGCCGCCACCGTCGGATTGGGCTGAGAGATGGTTGTTTAGAGCTCGTCCCAACTGGCGATCCATTTCAGGTAACGAGGAATCTGGCCTCCTTCTAAATCCTGCCATTGATCGATGAGACGGGGCCACGTATCCAATAGAAAATCGATAACTTCGTCTAATAAGCAATAAAACATATTTACTTGATACAATCGGAGCTTAAAAAGCCATTCCAAAATTAGCAAAAATCAACTTAGATTCCTTTGCATATCCCTTCAACCGTGCCCAATCGAAACCCCATCAACGTCCCCTGAGATCCATCGCCGGTGATTTTTCCCTTTCTGGTCAAATATTTCCACCACTCGAGGCGATGAAGCGACCGATTTTTTTTCCGGGCAGGCTTCGCCCCTGGCGAGACCTTGCTGTTGGTTGCTTGGCAGGTTACGCCGCCTTGCGGCGCGTGCGGGCAGGGGTGGAATTGGGGTCGTCCTGGGCCAAGTTAAGTCGACCGAGGGTGATGAGATTGTTGGCCAGAACGGCAGTCTGGAGGAAGTGCCTGTAGCCATCCCGGCCTTGACCGGCGGCTTGCGCACCTCGAGTTCGGTGACTGAGACACCGGCGGTTGCGCAGACGGTGACGGAATATCTCCGTGTCAGACCACCATCACCCGAGGGGATAGGATGAAGTTATGATCCTCGCCTCATCCGATCTTCACGTGCTACAGTGCTTCATCGCTGGCGATCATGAAGCCTTCGCCGTGCTGGTAAGCCGCCACCAGGGATTGGTGCGCGCGACGTGCGCCCGCCAGGCCGATCCGGGCTGGGAAGATGACTGCGTGCAGGCGGTGTTTCTGGTGCTGTCCAAACGGCCTTCGGCGGCCCTACGCACCGGCAACCTTCCCGGGTGGCTGGTGCGTGTCGCGTGGTTCGTCTGCCGCCGTTCGCGACGCGCTGCCGTACGCCGACAGCATGCCGAACGCGACGCGGCGCAGCTTCACGCTACGGTGTCGACCCCGATCCCGAGCGAGCCCGACGCGCTTGCCTACCTCGACGATTGCTTGCAGAAATTGCCGAGCCGGCAGCGCGCGGCGGTGACGCTGCACTACCTTACCGGCCATACCGCCGAGGAGGTCGCCGCTCTGCTCGGAGTAACCCGCGATAACGCCTATCAACTGATCAGTCGCGGCCTCGCCGGCCTGCGCCTGCTGCTCGCCCAACGCGGTGCGGCGCTCAGCGCCACGGCCCTGGTGACGCTGCTTGGCGGCCAAGCGCAGGCCGCCTCGGCGGCGGGCGCCAACTCGGTCGGCGTCCTCGCCACGCTCACCGCTACGCCTTCATCGACTGCCACCACCCTCGCCAACGGAGCCATGACCGCCATGACCATCGCCACTTCTGCACCCCTCGCCCTTGCCGCCAGTCTGCTGCTGGCCGTCGGGCTGACCGCCACCGCCCTGGCTGCGGAACACCCT
>JBILDK010000301.1:0-4135 GCA_044352625.1 Planctomycetota bacterium | reverse complement strand
TGGTCGTCGCTCCTGGTGCAGGCGCCGAATGGCGAGATTCCCATCGGTGGACGCAGCGCCCAACATATCTGGAATGAACCCGAATCGGCTGCCATCTGGGAACGCTACGCCACGGCCTATGCAAAGGCAGGTAAGAACCATGAAGCGGGCATGTTCAAACGCGCTGCCCACCTGGCCCTGCGTGAGGCCAATCGCTGGATCGACGACCAGGGCAGTCCGCAGATCGCCAAGAACTGGTACCCACCCCAGGACCGCCATGGCTACATGGGATACAGCTACTACGCGACCTATGGCCTGCTGGCAGCCTCCATGCTCTCGTCGGCCTGGGCGGCGGCGGAGGACGGCATCCCCGAACGGGCGGCGCCGGCGGATCTGGGTGGGGTCCTGGTCCAGGTGCCAGAACTGAACTCCATCATCGCCCATGCCGATGGCGCCTATGTCAATTACCTGACCCGCGGCGATCAGGATCACGATCCGACCGGCCTGGTCCGCGTACAGTTGCGCGGGGTCCATCCGCAGTTCGGACCATCCTGTGGCGCTGTTGGCAAGGAGGTCGATGCCGCCAAGGCCACAGACAAAAAGGCCTCGCCCAAGACCGCCTGGGGCATTGGCCCCATTTGGACGGGTGCCGACGGCGCACAAGTGCGCCTGGCCACGGTGCGGGATCCCGCCCTGCGCGTGATCGCGTCCCAGGTCGCCGCAGATGGCGTCTCCTTCGTTGCAGCGGTTGAGATCCCGGGTCCAGGCGGCCCCCACCGGGTCGAAGAGAGCATCGTGCTGGGCAAGAACCAGGTGCGAGTGAGCACGCGTTGGACCTCGACAGCCACTGGAACCCTGGCAGTCAGCTATCCGGCCCTCACCACCGATGGACGCACGCCGACGACCATCACGGTGGACGGGCCACGCGCCGAACTCCGGCGACCGGATGCTGGCGGCATCGCGGTCGAAATCACCTCGCCCGGAGAGACCTCCATCACACGCAGCGGGCTTCGCATCGCCAATCCCAATGGCATGATCGAACCATTGATGCTGCACGCGGCCAACGACTACATCAACTACCTCATCCGCCCCGCCCACTGACTGAAAGGATCCCATGCGTCTGATCTCCGCACTGTCCCTGTGTCTCGCCACCGGTCTCACCGCTGCTGACATTGATTGGCAACGCAGCGCGCTGACCGGTTCCAAGCCAGATGACCAGATCCTGCGTCTGACCATCGGCACCGGGGATAAGCCCAACATCCTTGAGCGCTGGTGGAACGGCAAACGGGCGCGTTGGCTGGACGAGTCCGGCACCATGCAGTCAGATGATGTGCGCGGCAGCCTGGTGAACAGTACGCTCCAGCTCGATATGAATGGCGACGGCTTTTACGATGGTGATGACGATATTGACGTACGGTGGTGCGATACCAATGGCGACGGAGTGCCGGATTTCCAGGCGATCGTTCTACTGCCTGGTCGCTGGGACGAGAAGGCCAAACGCTATCGTTTCAACGGCCAATTCGCAACCATGCGCAACTATGACCAGCGCGGCGTGCTGTGGTGGCTGGATTGGACCAATATCAACTACCACACCGCCTGGTGGGATACCACCGGGACCTGCGCCTGGCTTGCAAACTACCACGGCAACAACGATTTCACCAAACATCTCTTCGCCCCACACCTGATGGACGATCCGCGCTTGTCGTGGGAGAATCCCTTCTCGTTCTTCGACGAGGATGGCGATGGGGTGTCAGAGATGAGCGTCCGCTGGGCCAGCGAACTGGCCTATGGTGCGCCGCGATACACCTTGCCACCCGATCTTGAGCGCGTCCACGTCTCCTATGATCTGGACAACAATTCCGGATATGGCCATGAAACCTCCTATGACCTGACCCTGTATGGAAACCTGGCCAAGGTCGATTACGGCACTATGCGCCAGCCCCTGCCGGGATTCGCCGGTAATCCGGTTTTCGATCCCTGCTTCAAGCACAACGAATGGCGTCGGCTCACTGAACTCCTGCACATAGATCGCCGCACTTCCTATGATCAGGCATTCACCACCCGGTGGAAGGAATGGTGGCTGACCTTCGATGAGGATGGCGATGACCGCCGCTGGGAACGGGTTGAAACCTATTATCCCTACCGGGAATCGGGTGGTAAACCCGTCGACATCTTCTCGGTTTCCACCCCGAAGAAGGACGATGCCAAGCCGGGGCCAAGCTGGCATCCCCAATCTGATTCCCTGGGTGATCGCGGTGAATTCGACCTTGATAATACCGGTGGTGGCAAGGTCTACATCGGCAAGTTCGACCATAAGCTGCATCTCTATGGGGCCGAATGGGGCGTCTGGTTGGTGGACAAAAACGCCGAATTCCAGGGTGGAAGGGATGCCCAGTCCCGCGAATCAACCAAGCCACGGGCCAAACAGCTCGGTGAGGTGGTCAAATACACCGACACAGACAGCGATGGATTCTTCGACACCATCGCGTTCTCATATGCCGGCAATGGCACCTTCGACCTGACCATCGCATTGAAGGATTACGTGCGCGCCGGCGAGGATCCGCAAAAGGCCGAGATCATCGACCCGCGCACCCTGGGATGGAAAGGCATGCACGAACTCTACCTGCGGGTGGCCAGTGAAGCCTGGGAACAGGCCCTGACCATCTATCGCGCCGCCTGGAAGCGCGATCTGACCACGCCCGAACTGGATAGATTAGCCGCCTCGGCCTCCTTGCGTGAGCGGCAGATGAATGCCTGGTGGATCACCGAGGGTGTGTTTCGCGCCATCCGCCAGCGCGTGCTGGCCCGCATCGAACAACACCCCGAGCAGGCCGAGACGCTCCGCCCCTATCTCGCTGAACTGATGGCAGCCCATTACAGCGGTCAAACAGCGGAAACGGTGCGGCTCATTGACAGCTGTCCGCCCTGATCCAGGTCCACGTGGTCGCAGCGGGTGCTGGCCAAGGCAGCGGCAGGGCTGTGATAACCTGATGTTTTCAGTCAAAGGAGGCCACATGCGCATTCCCATGATCCTGAGTTTCGCCGCCCTGGTCGCCGTGCACCTGCTGCCTGCGGCTGAGCCGTCAGCAGCCGAAGCCCCAGCGCCGGCAACGACCCACGACGGGCTGCCGGCCCTCAGCGTCCAGGATGTGGATACGGTGATCGCCAGGTTCCGCGCCTACCATTTTTCAGGTCGATGCCTTTCCGTCCATCTGGGCGAGGGGAGTCTGACGCCGGCGGAAATCCACACCGAGGCCCGCCGACTGCTCACCATCATGACCGCCGAAGGGCTCTTTCCCGATATCGATTATGCCGACCAGCGGCGGACCTTCTGGCCCATCCTGCTGCATGCAAAGCGGGCCGTGATGCTGGCGGTTGCTGCCGGCGGATCCGCTGGTGATGCGGCCGAACGCACGACCTTCGCCGCCGCTGCCGACCGCGTCATCACCGCCTGGCGGGCAGGAAAATACCGCAGCACCAACTGGTGGTACAACGACTTCGGCGCACCCTTGCTGCTGGGTACCGCCGGGGTGCTGCTGGGCGACTCCTTGAGTGCAGATAACCACCAGTTCCTGGTGAAGCTGACTTTCCGAAAAGGCAAAAAGGACAAGTACGAATTGGTCGGGGGCGGTGGCAATCAGGTCTGGTTGTTCAGCCGCGACCTCATCGGCGCCTTGCTCGCCAAGGACCCAGACTGGACCAGAACCATCGCCAATGGCATCCAGCTGCAGCTGGAGTCGCCGGTGGTCGTAGAACCGGAACGTCGTGTCTCGGGACCGAACGCGATCGAAGGTCTGCAGCCGGACGCCACCTTGCACCAGCACGGTCCGCAGATGATGATCGGCAATTACGGGCTCTCTTTCGCGATCGATACAGCGGCCTGGGCGGTCATCTGGCATGGCACTCCCTTGATGCTCTCGCCTGAACGGACGGCGGCCCTGCGCCGCTACCTCCTGGAAGGGCAGGCGTGGGCCTATTGGCAGGGACGGATCGATGTTAGCGGCATCGGCCGACGGCTCATTCTGAAGGCGTTATCGGGCCATTTTACCATGGTGAGCCAGCCGATGGCGGATCTGGCGGAGTTCGATCCCGCCTCCGCCACGGCCAGCCGGGCGTTTTTCGCCCGCAACCAGCCGGGTGCCAGCAACGATCTCGT
>JBILDK010000300.1:0-4145 GCA_044352625.1 Planctomycetota bacterium | reverse complement strand
GCGGGGTGCACCACCAGCCCGCCAGAATCCAGGGTGTGGCCCTCCAGCGTGCGCCCAGGACGCAACGCGCCGCGAGGGTGGCGAGCAGCGCGATGAGGACGGCACGCAGCAGATCTCCGGGCATGGGTCTGAGTCTGGCGGGCGAGCGTCGCTGCAAGCGCTGGATGCATTCCGCCCATGCATGGTTAGGCTTGCACCCACTATGAGCACCCACTGCGACCATCTGAAGAGCGCCCAGCATCACCTTCGTGCGGCGGCCAAGGCTGCCGCAGAGCATGTCGTCCCTAAGGATATCCGCGACCACCTGCGCCAAGCGGCGCGCGAGACCCTGCTCGCCGGGGCCGCGGCTCTCGACCGGACTGAGCCGGTGTCGGCTCCCGCCGCGGCCGAGCCCGCCGTCGCACCCGCGACCATCTGATTCGGCGGCGGTAGCATGGGCGTTGTGCGACGCGGCGGCGCTGGGCTGCTGCTGCTGGGTTCTTTGGCATGGCGCTATGTCGCCTGTACCGTGCTTGATCGGGTTTGGCCGCGCGCGGCGCAGGCTTGGCGGCGGCGCATCCATGCGCGAGGGGCTCCGGCCTTTGCTGCCTATGCCCGGCGCCACGGTGCGCTGATGATCAAGCTCGGCCAATACATTGCGAGCCGCCCCGACTTCTTTCCGCTGCCTTATGTCGAGGCCTGCGCCGCGCTGCGCGATCAGGCGCCGGCGCGATCCTTTGCGGCCATGCGCCCGACCCTTGAACGGGCGTATGAAGGGCGCGTTGCCGACCATCTGTCGTGGATCGACGAGACGCCCCTGGCCAGCGCCAGCTTCGGTCAGGTGCATCGCGCACGCACCCGCGATGGCCAGACCGTGGCGGTCAAGATCCAGTACCCGGACCTGGGGCCGGCAGTGGCGATGGATCTACGCCTGGTGCGCCTCGCCTTGGCGGTGTTCCAGTGGCTGTATCCAACCTGGCCGCTGCACCTCCTCGGCGAGGAGGTCGCGCGTACCAGCCGCGAAGAGCAGGACTATCTGCACGAAGGCCTGGTCGCCGACCGCCTGCGCCCGGTGCTGGCCAAGCGCGGTCTGCGCGCCCCGCTGGTGTTGTGGCCCCATACCCGCGAAAAAGTATTGGTCATGGAGTTCGCCCCTGGCCTCACCCTCGCCAATTGCGACATCGCTTCGCTCGACCCGGGCGAGCGCCGGCGCATCGTCGACCGCATCATTGACGCGTGGCTCGACATGCTCACCGGCGAGGGTCTGGTCCACGGCGATCCGCACGCGGGCAATGTGCTGCGCAGCGACGATGGCACGGTATGGATCCTCGATTTCGGCATGACTGTCGAGATTGGTCCGGCGGAGCGTTCCGCCTATCGCCGGTTCCTCGCCAGCCTGGCCCGGGATGACGTTGACGGCATGGTCGAGGCACTGGTGCGCATCGGCGTGGTAGTGCCGGGCACTGACAAGGCTGCATTGCGCCAACTCGCCCAAGAGATCTACAGCGGACTCGGCCAGCTCGATCCACGCACCTTCAAAGGCAGCCGCCGCGAAGCCGAACTGGCTGGAAAAGTGTGGAGCTTTCTCAGTTCCTGCCGCGGGCTGGTGTTCCCGCGGCACACGGTGGTCCTCAGCCGTGGCCTCGGCCTGGTCGAGGGCCTGTGCGGCGACCTCGTTCCGGGCAGCAACCTGCTGATGCTGGCCAAGTCCCGACTGAGCGACCTGGCCTCGCCGTGGGCAGCCATCAAGGACGCCACCATAGTGTGGGGCGACTGGCTGAAGCAGGTACGTCGTCTGCCCGAGCGCATCGAATCAGCCCTTGCTCCGCGCCGCGAGGGAGTCGGTCTGGGCGCAGTACTGTGTGCCATCCTGTTGCTTGCCGCGCTCCAGCTTGAGCCCGGGTCTGGCCGCACCGCGGCTGCGCTGTGCGCCGGGGCGGCGCTGCTCGTCGCCGTGCTGCGCCGAGGGGCCTGACCCCGGCGACGCTGGTGAGCCGAAACAACGCAATCAACCAGAGACTTCAGGCGAACAGGATGGAGAGGATGGCATTCACCGGGACATTCGACGGCTTCATCCGCCCCTTTTAGGGTGACTGGTCGGCTGGTCCGGCGGCCATGGCGCGGCGCATCTTCTCGCGCTCGCGGCGCGCCTTTTCGGCAGCGATGGTGGCGTCGTCGTCGAACACCACGGCGCTGGGCCGGTCGGCCACCGCCCGCGCTACGGAGCCGGCATCGGTGGCCAGGTCGGCGACGGTGGTCGCCAGCTCGCGGCTCATGACCAGTTGTCCAACTACGCCCCGGCCCTCGCGAATGGCCTCGGTCACCGCGGCGGCTGCGATGGCGGCCTCGCTCAGGCCTTGGAGCATGGCGGTGATGCGCGGTCCGTTGTCCGCGAGCAGGACGTCAGCCCGGTTGGCGACGGCGGCGAGGCGTTCGAGCGCGTCACCGGCTCCGGCATCGAGGCGGGTGATGGTGGTCGCGACCTGCTCAAGCAGCGGGCCGAGCCGCGCATCAAGCGTGGTGGTGGCGCTGGCGAGCTTGGCGCTGGTGGTTTCAAGGTTGGCGAGCATGGCGTCGAGCCGCGCGCCCTGGGCGTCGAGCCGGGCCGCGACCGTGGCGGCGTGGGTGGCGAGGTCGGCGGAGGATTTCAGCAGGCGAGCAACCTCGGTGCGATTGCTCTCGTTGAGCAGGTCGGCGACCCCGGTCAGGATCCCGTCGGCGCGGGCTGAGGCCTCGTCAAAAAATCCAGGCGAGACGTCGATCTCGGCGCTGCCATCGCTGGGCAGGTTCGAGGCGGTGGCCGGGCCGATCTGGGCGAAGGCCAGGCTGCTGTCGCCGAACAGACCCGAGGATACGAGCTTAGCTTTGACACCCGAGGGCAGCCGGATGCCCTCATGGATGCTTAGTTCGGCTTTAATGCGTCCGCTCGGATCATTGCCGATGGAGGTCACCGTGCCCACGCTGATCCCCGCCAGGGTGACCGGTGACGCGAGACGCAATCCACCGGCATCCTTGAGCCAGGCAGTTACCAGGTAATTGCGTTCGAGGCGCAGCCGGTCGGCGCTCATGAGGAGTGCGAAGGCCGCGGTCAGGCCCGCGACCACGAGCAAACCGACCTTGAGTTCGAGAGTCCGCACCGGGCGCATGTGCGCGCACTATCCGCCGCTCACCGCGACGGCAAGGCCAGGAGCCCTGCCACCGCCTGCTGCAGTTCGGTCAGTCGATAGGGCTTGCTGATCACCACATCGAAGTCATCGGCTGCCGTCGGATCACCGATGTAGCCGCTCACCAGCACCGCAGGCATGCGCGGGCTGAGAGCGCGGATCGCCGCCAGACACGCGCGGCCATCCTGCTCGGGCATGATCATATCCAGCACCACAAGCTGGATCCGCGCCTGTTCGCGGGCGAAAAGCTCCGCGCCTTCGCGCCCATCGCCGGCGGTGAGCACGATATGTCCAACCGCCTCAAGCGCGACTTTGGACACCTCCCGCGCGACCGCGTCATCATCGACCACCAGCACGCAGGTGGAGCGGGGTGCGCCCGGTACCGCCGTGGGCTCAGACGGCGCGGCCGGCGGCGCACAGCGTGGCAGATCAAGGATGACCGTGGTTCCCGCGCCCGGGGCTGATTCAAGCCGGGCCTGGCCCCCCAGGCTGGTGACGGCAGCGTAGACCATGGCCAGGCCGAGCCCAGTGCCCTTGCCGCTGGGCTTGGTGGTGAAGAACGGCTCGAACACGCGGGCCTGGGTGGCAGCGTCCATGCCGCTGCCGGTGTCGCGCACCGTCAGCCGCAGCCAGCCATGGGGCTGATCGGCAGCCCCGGGCGGCGGCTGGTCGAGGTCGGTGGTATTGATGAACAGCGAACCGACACCAGGCATCGCGTCGCGCGCATTGAGCCCCAGGTTGAGCACCGCGTTTTCAATGGTGACGCGGTCGCAGGCGATCCACGGTCTGCTCGCCTGCGTCTCCAGGGTGATCGTGATCGACCCTCCGACCGCATGTTTGAGCAGCGAGGCCGCCGTCGTCAGACAGACATGAAGATCCACCGCGCTGGCGCCTGCGGGCTTGTTGCGCGCCAGCGCCAGCAGCTTGGCGGTCAGCTCGGTGGCGCGATTCACCGCGTCCTCAACCTGGTTGGTGAGGCTGCGGCAATCGCCCGTGCCTGCA
>JBILDK010000298.1:0-4178 GCA_044352625.1 Planctomycetota bacterium | reverse complement strand
GACGCGCTGGGCGCGAACCTGACCATCGAGTACGCCATGACCGGCGGCGAGCATGGCAAGGTCTGGCGCCTGATGCCGCGGCGCAACGCCGCGGTGAACAAGAGCTGGATCGCCAACCGCACGCGCATGCTCTACCAGGACCTCGCGGTCAACAGACTGACCGACGCCAAGGTCGGCGGTCAGGACGCGACCCTTGAGACCGCCTTGACCAAGGCCGAGGCGGCCCTGCGCGGTGCCAAGCGCATCGCCCTGGTGGCAAGTGGTCACGCCACGCTTGAGGACAACACCGGTCTCCTCGCCCTGGCCGACGCCCTGGGCAGCCGCGCCGAGGTGTTCGGCGGCTCGTTCCTGGGTGTGGGCACTGCCGACGGCATTGCCCTGTCCGGCGACCCGGTGGCCAACCGCGCCGGTCTGGCCGAACTCGGCGTCGCCGACAACCTTGCCACGCTCCCCAATCGCGCCGGCGAGTTCGACGCCATCGTCACCCTCCAGCACGATGTCTTCCAACATGCCGCCGCCGCGCCGCTGCTGGCCATCGCCAACCGCATCGTGCTGGCGAGCTGGCAGGACGCGACCGTGGCCAAGGCCACCATCGCCATCGGCGTGCGCTGCTGGGCCGAGGCCCGGGGCACGATGATCAACTGCCAGGGCCGCATCCAGATCCTCAACGCCTGTCCGGTGCTGCCCAATCCGCAGCTCGATCCGGCCTGGGCGATCCTCGCCCGGCTCGCTGGCCTCGCCTGGGGCTCGGAACTCGATGCCTTCAAGGCGGCCCAGACCAAGGCTCCGCGCCTGGTGGGCCTGAACTACCGAGCCATCGGGCCCCAGGGCCACATTCTCGCCGCCACCGCCGTGGCCGCCGGAGCCTGATCCATGGACCAGCTCCTCGATCCCGTTTTCCTGATCACCGTCGCCAAGATCGCGATCCCGCTGATCCTGTTCAACCTGCTGGTGGTGCTGGTGGTGATGGAGCGCCGCGGTGCGGCCTACATCCAGGACCGTCCAGGTCCCAACCGCGCCGCGATCAACCTCGGCTTCGGCGGCATCGCCAGCATCTTCGCGCTCAATGCCCCGGCCAACAGCCTGCGCCTGCGCGCCTTCGGCGCGATCTTCAATATCGCCGATGCGGTGAAGCTGTTGTTCAAGGAACGCTTCGTCCCGCATTTCGTCGAGCACAAGTGGGTCTATGCCATGGCCCCGGCGATCCCCATGATCACCGGCCTGCTGACCCCGGCGCTGATCCCCTGGTTCGGGCCCATCGCCGTGGCCCATGGCGGCGTGATCAGCTCGGTCAGCGGCCAGATCATCGACGCCAACAGCGGCATCCTCATGCTCTTTGCCCTGGGTTCGCTCTCGGTCTATGGCGTGGTGCTCGGTTCGTGGGCCTCGAACAGCAAATTCTCGCTGCTCGGCGGCATGCGCGCCTCGGCGATGATGATCAGCTACGAGGTGTCGATGGGCCTGGCGGTGATGAGCATGCTGCTCATCGTCGGCAGCCTGTCACTGACCCAGGTGGTGGACTGGCAGGGCGCCCATGTGTGGGGCATCTTCGTCCAGCCCCTCGGCTTCCTGCTCTTCCTGGTGGCGATGTTCGCCGAGTGCAACCGCACCCCGTTCGACGTGGCCGAGGGCGACAGCGAAATCGTCGCCGGCTACCTCACCGAGTATTCCTCGGTGCGCTTCATGACCTTCATGGCCAGCGAGTACCTGCACATGCTGGTGGCCTCGGCGCTGATCGCCACGGTCTACCTCGGCGGCTACCACCTGCTGCCCTGCCCGCTGCCGCTCAACGGCCTGGGCGAAGCCTGGGTCGCCCTCGATACCAACTGGGTACGCGGCAACCTCGGTCCGGTGCTGGCGGTGCTGCTGGTAATCAGCGCCTTGGGCGCCTTCTTCGTGGTCTGGCTGCTCAACCGCCGCCGCGTGCGCATGCTCACCCGCCCGGCCAGCGACAAGGCCCTGCGCGTGCGCGAGTACGGCTTCTACATGCTGGTGTTCGGCGGCCTCGGCCTGGGCATGATCGCGGCCGGCGCGGCGGCCTGCGCCTTCATCCGCAGCCCGGTTCCGGTCGAGGGCGTCTATCCATTGTGGGTGTCGCTGCTCACGGCCGTGGTCCAGTTCCATGTGGTGGTGATCAAGACCATCCTGATCTGCTGGCTCTTCGTGTGGGTGCGCTGGACGTTGCCGCGCTTCCGCTACGACCAGATCATGGGCCTGGGCTGGAAGGTGATGCTCAACCTGGCGTTGCTCAACCTGGTGGCCACCGCGGTCATCTCCAAACTGGTGCGCTGAGGGACCCCGATCATGGCCAAGGTCATCGCCCGTCCGCAGCTCTCCTTCTGGGAAAGCGTCTATTTCGTCGAGATCTTCAAGGGTCTGGCCACGACCTTCGGTCACGCCGCGAAGAACCTGGTGGATCCTGGGCGCTTCCCCACCCTCGACTATCCGGAAGAGCAGCCGGTCATCCCCCGCGACTACCGTTCGCGCCACCGCCTGATGAAGCGTCCTGACGGTTCGGCGCGCTGCGTCGCCTGTTTCATGTGCTCAACCGCCTGTCCGGCGCGTTGCATCAACATCGTGGCCGAGGAATCCCCCGACCACCACATCGAGAAGCGCCCGGCGACGTTCGAGATCGACCTGCTGCTGTGCGTTTTCTGCGGCTACTGCGTCGAGGCCTGCCCGTGCGACGCCATCCGCATGGACACCAAGGATGCGGTGATCGTCGGCGACAGCCGAGCCTCCTTCATCGCCACCAAGGAACAGATGCTGGGCTGGGATCCGACGACCTACCCACGCGAGGACAAGCGCAGCCAGGAGGCCCCCGGCGGGGCCGACCATGCCGCCGCCCTCGCCGCGTTCACCTCCGGCACGCACCACTGAACCCACCATGCTCGCCAACCTTGATCAGATCCTCGGGCCGGTGTATTTCTGGCTCTTCGCCCTCGGCGCCCTGGCCTGCGCCATGGGTGTGCTCATCAGCCGCCATCCGCTCTTCGGGGCGATCAACCTGATCGGCGTGATGCTGGCCCTCGCCGGCCTCTATGCGGTGCTCGGTGGTCCCTTTCTGGGCGTGATCCAGGTGCTGACCTATGCCGGCGCGATCATGATGCTGCTGGTGTTCGTGATCATGGTGCTCAACCGCGCCAAGGACCATGACATTCCGCGTTTCGATGGCTACGGGATCCTGACCCTGGTGTTGCCGGCGATCCTGGTCATGGCAGTGGGCGGCGTGCTCAAGGCCACAGCGATGACCGACAATCCGGACGCGTTGCGCGGCGAGATTGAACCCATCGCCCGCTCCATGTTCGATTTCACCGCGAATGCCGGCGGCTGGTGGATCCTGTTCGAGATCATCGGTGTGCTGCTGCTGGTCGCCGCGGTCGCCGCCGTGATCCTGTCCAAGCGCGAGCTCGACACTCCGGTTGACGATACCGCGAAGGAAGGGGACCGCGATGGCGCCCATTGATCCGTCCCACGTCCAGTTTCTGGCCCTGGCCCTGTTCGGCATCGGCCTGGCGACCGTGCTGTCGCGGCGCAACCTGTTCGCGGTGCTCATGGGCGTCGAACTGATGCTCAACGCCGCCAATCTCTCAATGGTGGGCTTCAGCCGCCAGTTCGCGGGTCAGGCCTCCCTCGACGGCCACATCATCCCGCTATTCATCATTGCGGTAGCGGCGGCTGAGGCCTGCGTCGGGCTGGCCATGGTGATCTGCATCACCCGCAACAAAGACACTGTCGACGGTGACCAGTTCGCCGCGATGAAGGAGTGATCGCGTGTCATCGTCTGCGCTCTGGCTGATCCCCCTGCTGCCGCTCGTCGGCTTCATTATCACCGGCGGTCTGTCCTTGGCCGGCGCGCGTTCCGCCACCGGCCCGGCCAAGGGCCTGGTGGCGCTGTTCGCGGTGGCCGCCCCCGCCGCAGCCTTCGTGGTCACGTTGCTGTGCGCGGGTGCGCTCAGCCGCGTGGTGCCCGCCGACGGCATGGCCCCGGCCCTGGCCCATACCGCCTGGACCTGGCTCAGCCTGGGTCCGGTGACGATCACGTTGAACGTGCTCTTCGACCATCTCACCAGCCTGATGCTGCTCTTCGTCACCGGCATCGGCACGCTGATCACCCTCTATTCCGTCGGCTACATGTGGCAGGACCGCGGCTTTGCCCGCTTCATGGCCTATCTCAA
>JBILDK010000299.1:0-4178 GCA_044352625.1 Planctomycetota bacterium | reverse complement strand
CGACGGTGCGCACGATGATACCATTGTCACTGGTCCGGATGAGATGGGGCACGGTGATCGATGCGCCCTCGGCCGGACGCAACCACGGCTGCTCCAGTTTCCATTCGATGTAGGTTCCAGGAATCATGGCCTGTTCCGGATCGGGCACGGGCAAAGCAAGTTCAGCCGGCAGTCCGCCGGCCGCCTCGGCCAGGGCAGCGCCCTCAAGCTGGATTTCGGCCAAACGCTTGCGGCTGACCGGGTCGAAGGTCACATCGATGCGACGCAGGGTGGCCATGACCGAACGGCCACTGATCCTTACCGGCACCTGGGTGACCGCCCGCAACGCGCTGATCTCGGCCTCGTCCAGGCGGAGCGGGATGACCAGGGTGCGCACATCCGCCAGGCGTAGAACCGCCTGACCGGGAGCGCAGATCGCGCCCGGCTCCAGTAGCCGATCAACCACCAACCAGCCGGCGGGTGCCACCAGAGAGTGCCGGGCGAGCCGTTCGACGCTTTCCTCGTGCCGGGCTCGGGCGGCCAACAGATCGGCCTGGGCGAGTGCCGTGGCCGCTGTAGCCGCTGCGACGGCAGCCTGGGTTCGCGCGCGGTTGGTGTGGGCATTGTCGCGCATGCTCGCGCTGGCCGCTGCCCCCAGGTTGTCCTGACGCTCGGCCTCACGGATCGCCAGCTCAGCCTCACGCGCAACGCGATCGGCCTCGGCATTGCGCATCGCCAAGCCAGCCTCGGCCGCCGTCAGCCCGGCCGCGCTCTGGGCGCGAGCAAGTTCAGCCAGCCGCGGGTCAAGGCACACTGCCGGGCCGCCATCTGCAGCGATGCGCTGGCCAACCACTGGACCAACCAGTTGCAGCCGACCACCAATTTCTGGCGCGAGATCGAGCATCGCCACCGGCCGGGTGTAGCCGGCGAGACGGCGTTCCGTCACCCCTGGTTTCAGCCGCGGATCGAACGGGTCAGCGGACTCGGCGGCCAGCAGCGCGACAGCACAGACGAAAAGGACGAGATGACGCATGGGAAGGAACGATCCACAACGGAATCCGGTTGCCAGTACGGAGGCTGCATGACCCCAGCGTCGCTTCACGCCGGTACCGCGGCCGCTGACGAGGACGCTGCGAGGACAGTGGCTCGACATGGCACCACGACCTCGCCGACGTCGCGAAGGACGGACGACCCTCTTCATGACCGTTTTCGATGCCGATGGTACCGGTCGATGCCGCGAACGGCTGCCTGTATGCCTCGCATCCGGGAGGACATTCGCGTTCTCCACGTTGCCTTGTGTCTCGGGTCTTCGCACCCGCTCGCGTGACCCCGGTTTCACGGCTGGCGATCCCCCCAGGCGAGCTATTTTCGCCTGAGCATGGAACCCCCCCTCTCCTCACGCACGATCTTTCCCTGCCGTGATGTGCCTTTACACGTGCAGCGTTACGACGCGGTCGGCGAGGTCCATATGCACGGGCATGACTTCCATGAGCTGGTCGTGGTGGTGGGCGGAACCAGCGATCATGTCGTCGCTCAAGGGCGCCACGAGCGCAGCGTGCGGGTCGGGGCAGGGGATGTCTTCGTTCTCGGCCTCGATGAGCGGCATGGCTACCGCCGATCGCGCCGCTTTTCGGTGTGGAACATCCTGTTTTCACCGGAGATGCTGCAGCCTGATGCTGCAGCTCTGCGTGCTGTGCCCGGGGTCGGCGATCTGCTCTTCGTCGAGCCGCTCTTCCGTCGCGAGAGCCGGCTCGTCACCCGGCTCCGCCTGCTGCCTGGCGAACGCTCCGCCGTGCTGGCTACCACCGTCGCCCTTGCTGACGAGTTGGATGCCGCCCGGGACGGTTTCGTGGTGGCTGCACGGGGCCTGTTCCTGCACCTGCTCGTCCAACTCGGCCGGGCCTGGCTGCGGGCCTCGGCCGACGGGCGCGGCCAGGCCCTGAGCGCAGGCCAGGACAGCGCGCTGGCCGAGGCGCTCGCCTTCATGGAGGAACGCCATGGCGACGAGGACCTGACCGTCGCCTCGGTCGCCGCCGCCGCCGGACTCAGCCCACACTGGTTCAGCGAACTGTTCACCAAGCGGACCGGCATGCCACCGTGGCAATGGTTGACCACCCTGCGCATCGAACGGGCCAAGCGCCTGCTCGATGCGCACGATTGGCCGGTGATCCGTATCGCGCTTGAGGTCGGCTTCGCCGATTCGAGCTATTTCGCCCGCGTCTTTCGCGCCCAGACCGGCTTGACCCCGCGCGCTTGGCGGCAGCGGGTTCGACCCGGAGGATAATCCGGTTCTGCACCGTCTGATCTGCGCGCAATCCCTCCCCGTGGGCCATGATTGGCGGCGGAGACCGCAGCATGCCTACCGCCCTCGTCAAACTGGCCCCGCCCCTTGATCAACGTTCCGTCGAGCGCTTCCGCCACGACGGATTCACCGTCATTCGCGGGCTGTTCAACGCCGAGGAGGTGACGCGCTACCGCGCGGCCTCCCTCGCCATATCCACGATTCAGCCCAAACAGCACGCGGGGGCCGATGCCGCCTACACGCAGGCCTTTACCCAGGTGGTCAATCCGTGGCGCAACGACCCGGTTATCCGCGAGATGACCTTCCACCCGCGGCTGGTCGCCGCCGCCAAGCAGCTCGCGGGTAAAGCGATCCGCCTGTGGCACGACCAGATCCTGACCAAGGAGCCGAGAAATGGCCGCGCCAGTGAGTTCCACCAGGATCAGCCGTACTGGCCCCTCGGGCGCGATATCGGTTCATATGCGGCGTGGATCGCCCTGGGCGACACGCCGGAGGAGCATGGCTGTATGCGCTTCATCCCCGGCAGTCAGCGTCACCGCGGGGTGCCGGCGCAGGACCTCACCAGCAAGGGCAGCCTCTTCGCGCTGTGCCCGGCCTTGGCGTTGGGTGAGCGCGTGAGCATCCCGTTGCTCGCCGGCGACGTCACCTTCCATGACGGTTTCACCGCCCATGAGGCCGGCGCCAACCAGCTCGACCGACCGCGCGTCGCGCACAGCGTGATCTTCATCGATGCCGAGGCGCGCTATCTCGGCGGCAGCCACCCGATCACCGATGCGGCGGGCTGCCGGCCGGGTGACGACCTGCCCGCCGACCTGTGCCCCCGGCTCTGAAGGACCAGCCATGCAACCCATACCGGCTCTCTCCGTGCGTTCCCGCTTCCACGACCTCTGCGATGGCCGGCTGCCCCCAGACCGCCTACCGATGCTCGAATGGGCGCCGTGGTGGGACCAGACCCTCGCACGCTGGCAGCGCGAGGGTCTCGATCCGGCCCTGGACATGGCCGGGCTCAAGCGCCGCTTCGGCCTGGATGTCGATCACCAGTACTGGGTCTGGCAGATCCCCGAGGGGACCAAGCCGCAGGCCGGTGCCGGCTGGAGCGGCAGCGGCCATGGCGCCGAGGCGTGGATCTGCGATGCCGACGGGTACGAGGCCCTGCGTCCGCAGATCTACCAGCCGAGCACCGTCGCGGCCACGGTGGCGCAGCCCTATTGGCGGGAGTGGGCCGCAGAACAGGCGGCCGGACACGCGCTGATCCGCCTGAGCCTGGAGGGCTTCTTCTGGTGGCCGCGACGGCTGCTCGGCATTGAGCGCCACCTCTATGCCTTCGGCGACCAGGCGGAACTGCTCGAACGCATCAACCAGGACCAGGCCGATTTCATGCTGCGCGCGATCGAGCAGGTCTGCACGGCCTTCACCCCTGACTTCATCACCATCGCCGAGGACATGAGCTACAACCATGGTCCGATGCTGAGCAAGCGCATGTTCGACCGCTTCCTCGCACCGTACTACCGCCAGGTCGTGCCGGCGCTGAAGGCCCGAGGCATCCGCGTGTTCGTCGACAGCGACGGCGACGTCACCCAGCTGTTGCCGTGGCTGAAGGATGTCGGCGTCGAGGGCATCCTGCCGCTCGAACGCCAGGCCGGCTGCGACATCGATGCCCTGCAGGCGGCGCATCCCGAATTCTGCTTCCTTGGCCACTTCAACAAGCTGACCATGAGCAAGGGCGAGGCTGCGATGCGCAGCGAATTCGAGCGCCTGCTGCCGGCGATGCGTCGCGGCCGCTTCATCCCTTCAGTCGATCATCAGACCCCGCCCGAGGTGTCGCTTGAGCAATACGGCATCTACGCCCGGCTGTTCCGCGAATACGCTGAACGCGCCTGCACGGAGAAGGCGGCCG
>JBILDK010000297.1:0-4187 GCA_044352625.1 Planctomycetota bacterium | reverse complement strand
CTGCGCGCCGCGGTCGAACTCCAGCGCCGTGGCGAGCGCGTGCTGGTGATGTCGATGAGCCTGTTTGGCGGCACCTCTGCCTGTTCCGGCAGCGACAAGCAGACCCTGCACACCTGCGGCACCTCGCGCCGGGGTGACGACTTCACCGCCCTGGCCGCCGCCCTCGGCGCGGGCGGCTGCATGGATGCGGACACCGCCTACGCCGAGGCGGTGGGCTCGGTCCACACCCTGGCCGGGCTGCAATACCTTGGCCTGCCCTTGCCTACCGACCGCTTCGGCGCGGTGCTGCGCTATCAGACCGACCACGACGACGTGGGCCGCGCCACCAGTTGCGGGCCACGCACCTCGCGCCTGATGGTCAAGGTCCTGGCCGAGGAGGCCGTGCGGCTCGGCATTCCGTTCCTGCGCGCCTGCGAAGCGGTGCGCCTGCTCACCGACCAGGGCCGGGTCGCCGGCGTGGTGGCACTCGACCGGGAACGTCCTGCCAACCACGGGCTGATCGCGGTGCGCGCCCACAGCGTGGTGCTAGCCACCGGCGGACCTGGCGAGCTGTACCGGGACTCGGTCTATCCCGCCCATTGCTACGGTTCATTGGGGATGGCCATCGAGGCCGGGATCGCGGTGTGCAATCTCACCGAATCCCAGTTCGGGATCGGCACCCGCCGCCAGGAGTTCCCCTGGAACCTCAGCGGCACCTACGTGCAGGTGATGCCCTATGTGTTCAGCCGCGACGCCGCAGGCACCGAACACAACTTTCTGGCCGGGTGGTACCGCAGCACCGCCGAACTGGCGGCGAACGTGTTTCGCAAGGGGTACCAGTGGCCGTTCCATGCCACGCGCATGCTCGACTTCGGCAGTTCGCTGGTGGATCTGGCGATCAGCGAGGAATCCCGCCAGGGTCGTACCGTCCTGCTGGATTTCAGGCGCAATCCACTGCCCGGGGCCGATGGCCGCGCCTTCGCCATCAAGGAGCTGCCGACGGACGCCCGCGACTATCTGGTGAACAACGGGGCCACCCAGGCCCTGCCCATCGACCGGTTGCGCTGCATGAATCCCTTGGCGATTGCGCTGTATCGCATGCACGGCCACGACCTGGCCACCACGCCCTTGCCGTTCAATGTCAACCACCAACACCTCAACGGCGGCGTAGCGGTGGATCTGTGGAACGAGTCGTCCCTTCCCGGCTGCTTCGCGGTGGGCGAGGTCGCCGGCACCCACGGGGTGACCCGTCCCGGCGGCGCGGCGCTGAACGCCGGCCAGGTGGGCGGCCTGCGCGCCGCTGAGCACATTGCCGCGCGGTCCCAGACCGCCCCGCCCGCCGACCTCGCCGGGGACCTCCGTCGCCAAGTCGGTGAATCGATGACACTGATCCAAGCCGCCCTGGACAACGACCAGGGTCTGGAAGTCCCCGCGGTGCGCCAGGACATCCAGGCGCGGATGAGCGATCACGCGGGTTTCTTGTGCCCCGTCGCCCAGGTCGAACCCGCCCGCGCCGCCGCCGTCACCCTCCGCCACGCGGTTTTTTCAAAGGGTTTCGCCATCCGCCGCGCCGCCACCGTGGCCGATCTGTTCCGCTGGCGCCACCTCGCCCTGGCCAGCGAGGCCGTGCTCACCGCATTGGCGCACTACATCGCCCAGGGCGGTGGCAGCCGCGGGGCCCGCGCCCTGCTCGCTGACGATGGCACCTGTCTGCCCCACGACCGCGGCGGCGCGGTGCCGGCGTTCCGCTTCCGCGCTGAACGGCCGGAACACCGCGAACACAAGCTGGTCCTTACCTGGAATGGCACAGACTTCGCAATCACCACGGCAGCGTTGCGCACCCACGAGGACCTGGGGCGCATCTTCTTCGAAAAGAACTGGCCCTCCTACCTGAGTGGGGCGCTGCACGCGCCCGGCTTCAGCCACGCCTGACCGGGCTTGCCTGTCCGCTTAGCATCCGCTACAACCGCCTCGTGAGCTTTGAACTCGCCTTTACCAGTGGTCCTGCACAAGGTCGCACCATTTCGCTGAGCGATGGTGCGCCACGGATCTTCAAGGTCATGCGCAACGGCAAGGAGGCCGGGACGGTGGTCATCGCCCTGGAAGATGGCCAGTGCGTGTTTACCAATCGCTCCCCCAAGCCGGTCAAAATCAATGGCGTAGAGCGCGTGCGCAGCGTCCTGCGCCATGGCGACCAGGTCGAGATCGGCCATGACATCTTCACCGTCCGCGTTGATCTTGACGACGAGGGATCGGGCACCCAGCTTCTGCCCGGTGCGGATCCCTATTCTCCCGTGGCCATGCACCGCATCTGCACCCTGTGCGGTGGGGCCTATGAAGGCGGCAAAGGCTGGACCGACGGCGTCCGCCGCCTGTGCGGAGCCTGCATCGCCAAGGGCATGACCCCCAAGCACCTACCGGGCATGGGCGCGAACCAAGCCCTCGCCCCGCTCTCGGTCTCCGACCGCATGGCGCGCCTTGAAGTCGACCTCGACGAGCCGCCGGCGGCCGTGACCCCCGCCGCCCCGGTCGAGCGCCAGCGCCGCAGCATCAGCGCGTCCATGCATTCGGTGGTCGATGACCAGGGGAGCCTGCTCAAAAAAGTCCAGTCGGTGTTCGGCGGCCGAGCCGACAAGAACAAATTGGAAGAATTGCACAAAGAACGGCAGGACCTGCTGCTGGAAAGCGGCCGATTGGTCCTGACCGAGGCCTTCCTCGGACTTGCCGAGCACACCATTGCTGACTTGCTCGCCGGCCGCATCACCACTGTCCGCCCCGAGGAGGTGGCCCGCGCTGCGCTCAACCACTGGCGCGTCGCCCGCGACCGGCTGGCCCTGCTTGACGCCGAGATCAGCGCCATGCGCAAGGCCCTGGGCCTGGGCTTCGATCAGCAGGCGGTACTGGCCGGCGCCCCCGCTCCGCGTGACCTGGACCGCGCCCGCGAAGCCCGTGCCTTCGCCGCGCTCGACGCGCTCAACACCGAAGACCTATCACTAGTCGGCGACGAATCATCCGACGAATCAACCGCCACCGCCGCACGGGCTGCGCGGCCCGTGGCCAAACCCGTGGCCAAACCCGTGGCCATGCCCACGCCCAGTCCAGATCCGCGCCGCCGGCCCCGCCGCCACACCCGCTGATCTCGCTGGACGGCACGCGCGCACCAGACATAACCTCCACCCGTCCACGGATCGTAGCTCAGCCTGGCTAGAGCGTCTGCTTTGGGAGCAGAAGGTCGCAAGTTCGAATCTTGTCGGTCCGACCATTTTCATCAGGGGCCTCGCCCCCGAACCCCCGCGACCTTTGTCGCCCTTCACCCTGGCCGCACGCGGCCAGGGTGTTGTGCGGATGGGCTACGCCCATTGTATCCGCACAACCAGGGCTCGGCGGTCGGGCGGCTGTCGCCGCCGGTTTGAAGTTTAGACAGCCAACCCGGCCATTTTCATCAGGGGCCTCGCCCCCGAACCCCCGCGACCTTTGTCGCCCTTCACCCTGGCCGCACGCGGCCAGGGTGTTGTGCGGATGGGCTACGCCCATTGTATCCGCAAAAACAGGGTTCGGCGGTCGGGCGGCTGTCGCCGCCGGTGTAAAGTCCAGACAGCCAACCCGACCAGAACAGATACCACACCCTTCGACTCATCGGTCGAAGGGTGTGGGTTTTTTTGGCGCATTTTTCGCCGCTGACACGACCTCTTTCCGGCGCACCTCATACTCTCATCCAAAAAAACGCAGTCCAGAAGTCACAACAAGCGGAAAAACCGATGTTGCCAGCGGTTGTCACAGCGTGCGGTGGCCTCAGAGGCGGTATAATCACGTCATGGAAGGAGGACTCACCATGCAGCCCGTTGCGTTGCGCCCTGTCGCCCTGACACCCCGCGTCGAGCCTCTTTCCCGGCTCGCAACCATCTATCGAACCAACCAGGACGAGGCCCAGGCGGACGACCTGCGCCTCTTCCGGCGCTACCTTGATCGGGCTGAGTTTAGCCAAGCCGGCATGGCCCTGCTTGCTGCTGATGAGGCCCGCGCCCGGGAAGCAGCAGGCCACACCCAGAGCCAAGCTTAGAGGCTTTCGCCAGGCGTGGAGCACCAGGCACCATGTGGCCCGTGGGCCTTATGTGATGTGACACGGATTCTCGTGCGCGAGGATTTCAGCTGCCATCAGCCCTCTGTGCAGAGTCCTCGGGTGGCGCGGGACAGCCTTGCCTCTAACC
>JBILDK010000296.1:0-4192 GCA_044352625.1 Planctomycetota bacterium | reverse complement strand
CCAGGACCAGCTCCCGCTCGCCATCGGCAAGGCCGGCCAGAACGTGCGCCTGAGCGCCCGTTTGACCCGCTACAAGATCGACGTGCTCGGCGAGGAGGCCGCCCAGCAGGCCCGCGTCAAGGGCAGTGAGGAGCTGCAGAAGCTCATCGACGCCGGGGTGCTCGACGACTTCCTGCGCGAAACCTTCCTCGACAACCACCTCGACAGCCTCGCGGTCCTTGCCGCCCAGTCCGCCGAGGTCCTGCTTGAGGCCCTGCCCGACAGCCGCATGGCCCCCGAGCAGGCCGACAAGCTGGTGCGCACCGCCGATGCCCTGCTCAGCGACGAACAGAAGCGCGAACGCGACGACATCATCCGCCATCGCGAGGAGGCCCGCTTCCGCGCCGAGCAGGAGGCCGAGCGCACTGCCCTGGCGGAGGCCGAGGCCGCCAACAAGGCTGCCCTTGAGGGCCTAGGCGGATGATTCGGACGACGGGGGCCACCGCCCGCCGTCCCCGCTTCCCCTCCGTCTCCGACCTCCTATCCTGCCCGCCCTCTCCGGAATCTCCATGAAGCTGCGTGAACTGGCTGCCGAGCACAATCTCGATCTCGTCCTCCTCGAAGAGGTGGTCCGAGACGATCTCAAGATCCGGATCCCCAAGGGGGCGGACACCGAGATGAAGGACACTGATGTGACCTGCATCTTGGCCTGTGACGGTCTCGAAACCGCGGACGGCAAACCCTTCACGCCGATCATCGCCAAGGAGTTCGAAGAGCGGCACAAAAAGAAGGTAGCGCAGAAAAAAGGTCTTGAGACACGCAAGAAGAAGCTCGCTGAGGAAGAAGACGCCAAGAAGCAGGTAGAGGCCGAGCACGTCGTCCTGGCTAGGCGCAAGCACGCCGAGGAGTTGGAGCGTCGGCGCAAGGATGACGAGATCCGGGCCCAGCAGGAAGCCGCCGCTGCCGCCCAGCGCCTGTCCGACGAGGAAGTAGTCTCGGAGACCACCCTGCGCTTGGCCAAGGAAGAGTTAGCCCGTCGCGAGTCGGAGAATCGCCGGATGGCGGCCGAGTTCTCTGCCCTGCGCGCTGCCACCCACGCTGCCCAGGCCGAAGCGACTGAGGCGCGGATAAGCGCCAACCAGACGCCAACCCAGCCGGTAGCCCCCGTCAGCCTTGCCCCCATCACTCCCACCCCAGCAGCCCCAGCAGCCCCGGTCACACCCGCTGCGCCCCAGGTCGTGCCGGTCGCCGAGGCTCCCGCTCCGACTCCCATTCCGACTCCGACTCCGCAGGTCGCTGCTCCTGCCGCGACCCACACCCTGACGGAATCGGTCGCCTCGGTACCAACCAAGCCGATTGATCGCACCCATGTGCCCGCCGCCCCCATCCCCGAAGTTGTGATCAAGGCGACCAAGGGTCTGGGCAGCAAGCTCGCCACCATGGCCAAGGCCACCCACGAGAAGGCCGACCATTCGACCAAGACCGTGCCCAAGCCCGAGGCGCCGCCGGTGGGGCCAACAGGCCCCGCGGCCGAGTTGACCCCTGAGGATCGCAAGCGCCTCATCCAGGCCAACATCGCCCGCAACCTGGACATGGCCAAGAAGGTCGCAGCGGCCAAGGCTGCCCAGAAGCGTCCGGCCGGTTTCCGCACCATCGATCGCACCAAGACCCCCGGCGGTCCGGGCGGCCCCAACCGCGCCGGCGGCCCCGCCCGTCCCGGTGGTCCGCCCCGTCCGGGTGGCCCGCCCCGCCCGGGCGGCGGTCGCGGCCGCAACCTGCGCGACGCCAAGGACCTCAAGCCCGAGGACGCCGAGAACGACGGCAAGCTCAACCGGCGCTTCCGCTCGACCCTCGACGAGGACATCAGCGGCGTCACCGAGTTCGAGATCTCGCTGCCCACCACGGTACGCGAGTTCTCGGAAATCTCGGGCGTCAAGGTGTCGATCATCATCGCCAAGCTGTTCATGGCCGGGGTGATGGCGAACATCAACTCGGTGCTCGACAAGGACGTGGTCGAACTCCTCGCGATGGAGTTCAAGAAGACCGTCCGCTTCGTCGAGGCCAAGGCCGCCGAAGACGTGGTCGAGGAGGCCGAGCAGTTCAACGACGCGGCCGAGGACCTCGCGCCGCGCCCACCGATCGTGACCATCATGGGTCACGTCGACCACGGCAAGACCAGCCTGCTGGATGCGATCCGCGCCACCAACGTGGTTGACGGCGAGGCCGGCGGCATCACCCAGCACATCGGCGCCTACACGGTTTCGACCAAGAGCGGCACCGAAGTCACCTTCATCGACACGCCCGGCCACCAGGCGTTCAGCGAGATGCGTGCCCGCGGCGCCCAGGTCACCGACGTGGTGGTCATCGTGGTCGACGCGGTGGATGGGGTCATGCCCCAGACCATCGAGGCCATCAACCACGCCAAGGCGGCCAACGTCTCGATCGTGGTGGCGATGAACAAGATCGACAAGCCCGAGGCCGACGCCACGGCCCAGGAGCGCACCATCCGCATGCTCGCCGAGAACGGCCTGCAGGCCGAGGAGTGGGGCGGCGAGATCGCGGTCATCCGCACCAGCGGCAAGACCGGCCAGGGACTCGACGAACTGCTGGAGCGCCTGGCCCTTGAGACCGAGGTGCTGGAGCTGAAGTCCAACCACACGGCCAAGGCCGCGGGCGTGGTCATTGAGGCCAGCCGCGAAGAGGGCCAGGGCGTCACCGCGACGTTGCTGGTCAAGCGCGGCAGCCTGTTCGTGGGCGACATCATCATCGCCGGCATCGGCTACGGCAAGGTGCGCTCGATGCGCAACTGGAAGGGCGAGAACGTCGATATCGCCGGTCCCAGCCACGCGGTCGAGATCACCGGCCTCGACGAGATGCCCACCGCGGGCGACAAGTTCCACATCGTGGACAGCCTGTCCGCCGCAGCCGAGGCGGCCGACGAACGCCGGCAGAAGCTGCGCGAGCGCGAACTCGCGGCGCGGCAGAAGGTCTCCACCGGCGCCACGCTGTTCACCGACATTGCGCACAGCAAGAAGAAGGAAGTGCGCATGGTGGTGAAGGCCGACGCGTCCGGCTCCCTGGAAGTGCTCAAGAAGACCATCGCCGACCTCGCCACCGAAGATATCCGGATGACCATCATCCACAGCGCGGTGGGCGCGATCACCGCCAGCGACATCACCCTGGCCGAGGCCTCCAAGGCCATGGTCATCGGTTTCCATGTCATTGCCGACAGCAAGGCCCGCCTGCTCGCCGACAACAAGGACGTGGACGTCCGCAGCTACACGATCATCTATGAGATGCTCGACGAGTTGAAGTTGGCCGCCGAAGGCCTGCTCGAACCCGAGACCCGCGAAGTGGTCATCGGCCACGCCGTGGTGCTGCAGACCTTCGTCACCACCAAGGTCGGCACGGTGGCCGGTCTGCGCATCACCGATGGTCTGGCCCGGCGCGATGCGCTCATGCGCATCACCCGCGAGAACAACATCATCCATACCGGCAAGGTCGGCTCGTTGCGCCGCTTCAAGGAAGACGTCAAGGAGGTCAAGAAGGACCTCGAGTGCGGTCTCACCGTCGAAGGCTTCGAGAACATCAAGGTCGATGACGTGTTCGAGTTCTACACCAAGGAGAAGGTCGCGCGCCGCCTCTGAGCGGCCCGTGAACCGTCGCCCATGAACGAACGCAAGGCCCGGCTCGAATCCCTGCTGCACCGCGAGATCGCGGTCACCGTGCAGCAGGAGGTGAAGGATCCCCGGCTCGGTTTCATCACCATCACCCGAGTCGCCATGTCGGAGGACCTGCTGACCGCCAAGGCCTATTGGACCTGCCTGGGCGACGAGAAGCAGCGTCGACTGGCCGCCCATGCTCTGGAGTCCGCGCGCGGATTCGTGCAGAAGCGCTATGCTCCGGTGATCAAGTCGCGCAACGTGCCGTCGCTCACGTTCGTCCACGATGCGCAGGATGTGCAACGCTCCGATCTCGACGAACTGATACGCAAGGCCCGCGCCACCGACAGCGATGGTGGCACCAAGCCCGAGCCAGCCTCGACCCAGACGTTGCCGGAGAAGTTGGGGCACTGATGGCTCGCCTGGCGAGCCATCGTCTGGTCGTCCGGTCGTCTGGTCGTCCGGTCGTCATGGAGGGCCACCCTGCCTGGGTGATGACCTGTCGTCAACTTTCGTATTCTATCTCCTCTTGTCTGACGACCGGACGACCG
>JBILDK010000294.1:0-4211 GCA_044352625.1 Planctomycetota bacterium | reverse complement strand
ATCGGCCAAAGTCGGGCCCTCTATGCCGCCTACTGTACGCTGCGCGACAGCCCGACCTGGGCCACCCTGCCCGAGATCGAGCAACGCATCGTGGGCAACGCCATGCGCGACATGGAGCTGGCCGGGGTGGGACTGGACGGCTCAGCGCGTGAGCGCTTTCAGGCCCTCGAACGGGATCTGGCCGAACTCCAGACAAGCTTCAGCAACCGCGTGCTGGATGCGACCAAGGCCTACAGCCTGATCCTGTCCGATCCCCGTGAGGTGGACGGATTGCCGGCGTCGTGGCGCGCCCGCGCCGCGGCCGCGGCCGGCGGTGACGTCGAGCGCGGTCCATGGCAGGTGACCTTGGATACGCCCTCCTATCTGCCGGTGATGGAGCACGCCCGTGCCCGCCAGGTGCGCGAACAGCTCTATCGCGCCTTCGTCACCCGCGCCGCCGATGGCGAGCTTGACAACCAGCCGGTCATCCGCCGGATTTTGGCGCTGCGGGCTGAGAAAGCCACGCTGCTTGGCAAATCTGATTTCGTCGCGGTCAGCCTGGCGGCGAAGATGGCCCCGGGAGCCTCCGCGGTGGACGCCCTGCTCGCCGAATTGCGCACCGCGGCCCGGCCCAAGGCCCTTGCCGAGCTAGAAGAGTTGGCCGCGTTTGCCCGCCACCACGGCCATACTGGCGATCTCGCCTTGTGGGATGTGCCGTTTTGGGCCGAGCGCCTGCGCGAGCAGCGCTACGCCTATACCGACGAGGAGGTGCGGCCGTTCTTCGCCCTGCCCGCGGTGCTCGACGGGTTGTTCGCAGTCCTTCAGCGCCTATTCGGGGTCAGTGTGCGCGCAGCCGACGGCAGCGTCCCGGTGTGGCATCCGGACGTGCGCTTCTTCACCGTGCATGATGGGGCAGGGGTGCGCCGCGCAGCGTTCTACCTCGATCCCTACAGCCGGCCGGCGGACAAGCGCGGTGGCGCGTGGATGGATGTGTCGCGGGACCGCTACGAAGCGCGCACCCCGGTGGCGTACTTGGTCTGCAACCAGACTCCGCCGCTGGGGGACACGCCGTCGCTGATGACCTTCCGCGAGGTCGAGACGCTCTTCCACGAGATGGGGCACGGGTTGCAGCACATGCTCACCGCCGTGACCCGGCCCGAGGCTGCCGGCATCAGCAATGTCGAATGGGATGCAGTCGAACTGCCCAGCCAATTTCTTGAAAACTGGTGCTATGACCCGGCCACCATCCTCGGCCGCGAGGGCCGACCTGGGCTGGCGCGCCACTGGCAGACCGGGGCCACCTTGCCCGCGGACTTGTTCGCCCGCATTTGTGCGGCGCGCACCTATCGCGCCGGATCCACCTGCCTGCGCCAATTGTATTTTTCCCAGCTCGACCTCGACCTTCACCGCTCCCCGGGGGCCGATCCGCTGGCGGTGCAACGCCGGGTGGCGTCGGCCAATACCGTGATCCCGCCTCTGGCCGAGGATCGCTTCCTGTGCAGTTTCACCCATATTTTCAGCGGTGGCTACGCTGCGGGCTATTACAGTTACAAGTGGGCCGAGGTCCTGGCAGCGGATGCTTTCGGGGCTTTCATCGAGGCGGGCCTCGATGACGAGGTGGCGGTGCAGGCCACCGGTCGGCGCTTTCGCGACACCGTGCTGGCACTGGGGGGCGGCACTCATCCGCTGGAGGTGTTCCGTCGTTTCCGCGGGCGCGAACCGCAGGTCGCTGCGCTGCTGCGCCAGACCGGCTTGACCTGACCCCATCGATTGCCCCTACGAGTGCAGCATTGCGCTGCAATGGTCATTCAGGTAGAAGCCGGGGGATGCGTACCATCATGGTTGCACCTTCAGGAGAGTTGCGAGGCTCCCACCCCATGCATTCCGGTCCAATCGTTGCATCTGATCCTGCGGGCGCCGCACCAACTGCACCGGTTGCCTGGGCACGGTGGTTCTGGCCCGCAGCTATTCCCCTCTTGGTGGTGGATCTGCTGTCCAAGGAAGTGATTTTCCACCTCTATCGGGTGGGTGAGCAACCCTATCAGGGAATCTGGCTGGCCTTCAATCCCGGGGTGGCCTGGTCCATCGGTCACCGGGTCCCCTGGTTGGTCGCCGTCGTCACCCTGATTCTGATTCCGGCACTGACGTGGTATTGGTACCGTTTCTATCGCACCCAGGGCAGGTGTGAGAACCTTGCTTTCGGTCTCATTTTGGGCGGAGCCGTGGGCAATGCCTACGACCGCGTGCTGTCCCTGTTCGGGCGGTTGGGTGGCGTGCGCGATTTCATCCATGTCGATCTTGGCTTCCCGCCCTTCGACCCCTGGCCAACTTTCAATCTTGCCGATTCTGGCATCTGCGTCGGCTTCGCACTGCTGCTCCTGCTCTCGCTGCGTAAACCAGCGGCCAAGGTGTCTTGATCATGCGCTTCGACCCCGTCCGTCATGAACTAGTGCTCAAGGTGGTCTACTACGGCCCCGGACTAGCGGGGAAAACCACCAATCTGTCGGCCATCCGCTTGGTTGCCGGTACCAATGCCAGCGATCTGGTGAGCGTCGAGGCGCACAGCGAACGCACCCTCCACTTTGACTGGCTCAACCTCAACGTTGGTCAGATCAATGGCGTCAATGTGCGTTTCGAGCTGTGGACCGTCCCCGGCCAGAGCTATTACGCGGCCACCCGACGCAGCGTGCTGGCGGGGGCCTCGGGCGTGGTTTTCGTGGCTGACAGCCGGCGCGAGGCGTTGGACGAGAACATCGATTCGATGAACGAGATGCTTGGCAACCTGCGTCATCACAACCTCGCTGACGACCTCCCGGTGGTGATGCAGTTCAACAAGCAGGACCTGCCCACCGCAGTCAAGCGCGAACAGCTTGAACCGCTGATGAACGTGCGTGGTTGGCCGTCTTTTGCCGCCGTCGCCACCACCGGTCAGGGCGTGGCCGAGACCGCCGCCCTGATTTGCCAGTTGGTGACGGAACGCGCCGCCGCCGAACCCCTCCCGTCCACCGGCGGGGCCCACACCGTGGCCGGCGAAGCCGGTTCGTGGCTCATCTCGTGCCATCGCTGTCAGACCATGCTGGAGGTGCCCAGTGCCCAGCTGGGCGAGATCTATTCCTGTGGGGTGTGCAATTCGACGCTGGAAGTGGTGGACGGCGATCGCGGGTTGACCCGCGAGCCGGTCGCCACCGTCCCGGTCACGGTCGATACCACTCCCCGCGGGGTGCTCACCCTGCCCGACGACTACGCCTCCGGCCAGGTCGCATCCTACACCCCCTCGGGTGGCAATGTCGCCCTTCTGCCGCCCAGCGAACCGGCACCCAGCGGGTCCAGTGAGCCTGCTTTCAATATTCCAGGCTACACGGTCGTCGCCTCACTCGACCAGACCGCCCAGGGGCGACGTTACCGGGTGCGTGAGGTCGCCAGTGGCCGCACCTTCCGGGCGCTGAGCGTGTCGGCCGACCTGCTGCTGCAGGCGGGTTACCGCGACGACCTGGAACCGTACGTGCGCCTCGCCGGGCCGATCAAACACCCCAATATTCTCCCTCTGGTCACCCTTCGCACCCATGGCGAGGCCGTGGTATTCCTGAGCGCCGACCCCTCGGACTACGAGCCCCTGGCCCACGTCCTCGCCCGCCGCCGGGCCCTCGCTCCGCCGCACGCCATGGGCCTGCTGCGCCAGATGGTGCTGGCGCTTGAAGAAGGTTCGCGCCACGGCGCGGTCCACGGCTGGCTTCGTCCCGATTGCGTGCTGGTGGGCGGTGACGGTACCGTTTTGGTGGATGAATTGTGCGTCCCGGTGAACCACCGCTTCCTGGTGAAGGAACTGTCCGGTGCCAGTGCCGCCACCGAGTACTACCTCGCCCCTGAGCATCTGCAGGATGTTGGGCGTAGCGACATCCGTAGCGATATGTTCGTGCTCGGTGCACTGCTGTTTCGCATGATGACTGGCGAAGGCTTGGTCACCGGCTACAACGCCCACGAGGCGCTGCATAAGATCAGTGCCAACGGACCCCGACAGTTGCGTGACGCCGCCCAGGGCATCAGCCGAGAACTGAACTTGTTTTATCAGAAGCTGGTGGCAGCGGATCGCCGCGAACGCTTCCAGTCATACCGGGAACTGGTTGAGGCCCTCGATCGCTTCGGTGGTGGAGCCAAACGCCAGAACCTGCATCTCACCGCACCCCAGCCCCGCGCACGGACCGTAGCGCGAACATCCCAGGCAGGTACTCCTC
>JBILDK010000295.1:0-4211 GCA_044352625.1 Planctomycetota bacterium | reverse complement strand
CGCGTGGTCGGCACGGCGATGCGCTTGCGCCCGGTGAGGTAGTCGCCGGTGATCGAGCCTTCGGCATTCTCGACCCCGGACACGGGTCCGCTATAGACCACGGCGCCGCCGCGTTCGCCGGCGCCGGGTCCGAAATCCACCAGGAAATCAGCTGCGCGGATGGTGTCCTCGTCGTGCTCGACCACGAGCACCGTGTTGCCGATGTCGCGCAGATGGCGCAGGGTGCCGATGAGCCGGGTGTTGTCACGCTGGTGCAAACCGATCGACGGCTCATCGAGCACGTAGAGCACGCCGGTCAACTCGCTGCCGATCTGGCTGGCGAGGCGGATGCGCTGGGCCTCGCCGCCCGACAACGTCGGCCCGCTGCGGTCCAAGGTCAGATAGTCGAGCCCGACATTGACCAGGAAGCCAAGCCGCGCCTGGACCTCTTTGAGCACCCCGGCCGCGACCTGGGCGGCGCCGCCCGGCAACTTCAGGTTGGCGAAAAACGCGGTGGCCTCGCTGATGGTCAGGCCGCACACCGTCGACAGCGACTTGTCACCCACGCGCACCGCCGCGGACTCGGGCTTGAGTCGCACACCCGCACACATTGGACAGGGCTTGGCGCTAAAATACTGGCCAAGGGATTCACGGCGATGTTCGCTATCGGACTCGGCCAGGGTCCGGGTCAGCCAGTTGGCCACGCCGTCGAACTTGGTGTTGAAGGTGCCGGAGGAGTTGCGCGTGGTCCAGTCCACTTTCACCCGCTCCTCGGTGCCGTAGAGCACCAGGCGGCGCTGGCGCTCGGTGAGCTTCTTCCACGGCTTGTCGAGCGGCACGTCGAGCTTGTCGAGGACGTTGCGCCGGTATTCGACATGCCACGCGGTGCGGTCCTCGTCGCCCAGAGCACCCCAGCAGGCGATGGCACCATCGTTGATCGAGAGGTCGGGCACGATGAGTTTGTCGAGATCCACCGCCGACAGCGAACCCAGGCCCTTGCACACCGCGCAGGCGCCCACCGGCGAGTTGAACGAAAAGCTGTTGGGTTCTAGATCGGGAAACGAGAGATCGCAGGCATGGCAGTAGTTGTGCTCGCTGTAGAAGGTGTCGGTGCAGCCGCCCTTGGCGTCGAGTACGCCGATCACCATTTTCCCCTCGCCCTCGCGCAGGGCGGTTTCGACCGAATCCGCCAGGCGCGGGCGGATGGATTCCTTCACCACCAGGCGGTCCACCACCAAGTCGATACGGTGCTTCACCTTCTTGTTCAGCTCGATGGGCTGGTCGAGGGTGTGCTCGACGCCGTCGATGCGCACCCGGGTAAATCCGGCTTTCTTCGCCCGGTCGAGCAGGTCCTGATGCTCGCCCTTGCGCTCGCCCACCTTGGGCCCGAGGACCAGGACCTTGGTGCCCTCGGCCAGGGCAAGGACGCCGGCGACGATCTCATCCTGGCTGCGTCGGCCCACCGGGGCGTGGCACTGGTGGCAATGCTGGACGCCGGTGCGCGCCCACAGCACGCGCAGGTAGTCGAGCACCTCGGTAATGGTGCCGACGGTCGAGCGCGGATTCTTGGAGGCCGACTTCTGCTCGATGGCGATGGTCGGCGAGAGACCGCGGATCGACTCGTACTTGGGTTTTTCAAGCTGACCGAGGAACTGCCGGGCGTAGGCCGAGAGGGACTCGACGTAGCGGCGCTGGCCCTCGGCATAGATGGTGTCAAAGGCCAGGGAGGACTTGCCCGATCCGGATGGGCCGGTGAATACGGTCAGTGAACGCTTGGGCACGTCGAGATCGACGTGTTTGAGGTTGTGCTCGGCGGCACCGCGAATCTGGATGACGGGCAGTTCGGACATGGGGGCGGCAGCATGGCCCGCCCACCCGGGGGGCCAGGGACGGTTTGCGCATGGCCCGATCACGGATATGGCACGATCGTGCTTACACCCTGGTGGATCAGTGACGGGTTGCGCTGGCTATTGATTCTGGCGGTCGCCGCAGTGCTGGCGTACCTTCCCTGGCTGCTGCGGCATTTCCGAGCTGCCAGCGCCAATGTACGCGGCCGGATCGCACCGCTGCCGCCGCCGCTGGTCGCCGAGCCGACCATCCCGCCCTGCGGCCGGAGTGGTCAGGGATTCGAGGAGGTCGTCATCATTGAGGATGAGCCGAGCCCTCCACCTGCAGCGCCGACAAACACTGGCCTCGACGGCGAAGGCCCTAACCTCCGCCACCCGTGACCGAGGCTCTCGATCTCCATCTTACCGGCATAGCCAAGTCGTTCGGCGCGCATCGCGTGCTGCAAGGGCTCGATCTGCACGTCCCAGACGGCCAGTTCACCACCCTGCTTGGGCCTTCGGGCTGTGGCAAGACCACCTTGCTGCGCATCGTGGCTGGTTTCGAAGTTCCGGATGCGGGGACCGTACGCCTGGGCTCCAAAGACATCACCCGGCTTCCCGCGCACCGCCGGCCAGTGAATACCGTTTTTCAGAGCTATGCCTTGTTTCCGCATCTGAACGTGTTCGACAATGTGGCCTTCGGCCTGCGCGCACGCAAGCTCGCCGAGACTGATATCTCAGGCAAGGTCGCGGAGATGCTTGAGGTGCTGCGCATCGCCGATCTGCGTCATCGCAAGCCAGGTGTGTTGTCGGGCGGCCAGCGCCAGCGCGTGGCCCTGGCCAGGGCGCTGGTCAACGAACCCGAGGTGCTGTTGCTCGATGAGCCGATGAGCGCGCTCGACGCCAGGCTGCGCCGCGAGGTCCAGGCCGAGCTGAAGCGCATTCAGCGCCGCTTCGCGATCACCTTCATCCTCGTCACCCACGACCAGGACGAGGCCATCGCGGTGTCGGATCGCATCTTGATCATGAAGGACGGCCGCATCGAGCAGGACGGCACCCCCGAGCAGGTCTATGAGCGCCCGGTGTCGCGCTTCGTGGCCGAGTTCATGGGGTCGGCCAACGTGCTTTCGGCCAAGGCCCTGGGTGGCGGCGTGGTGGCCACCTCGGTGGGCGAGCTGAACGTGTCGGAGCGCCCGGCCTGGAATGACGGGACGGTGGCGATCCGTCCCGAGGACATCGAGATCCGCGAGCAGCAGCCGGCGGTCAACGGCCTCACCGGCACGGTGCTCGATCGCCTGTTCCGCGGTGACCACTGGGAAGTCATCGTGCGCGTGCAGGACCGCGAACTGCATGTCATTACCGAACCTGACCAGCATCATGCCATCGATCAGGCGGTGTGGCTCGAACTGCCGCCTGACGATCTGCTGGTCCTCAAGGACTGATCTGCGTGCTCGACAGCGGCTGCCATCCCAAAATCGAGGTGATCAACGGACGCTTGACCACCCGCAGAGGGGCGTTGTGGCGCGGGGCCCTGGCGGCGGTGCCCGGTTTCGCTTGGCTGCTCGTGTTCCTGGTGTTACCGCTGACGGTGATTGGGGTGGTGTGTCTGATCGGCACGGGCGAGTATGGCCGGCTCGATCTCGCCACCGAGACCGGACCCTGGCATCGGTTGGACGTAACCGTTCGCTTCACCACTGAAAACCTTGCTCGGGCGGTGGGCTTCAGCAGTTTTGGCTGGGCCTGGGATCATGTGCTGATCGTGGCCCGTACCCTGTGGATCGCCGGGGTCACCACCGTCCTGTGCATCGCCATCGGCTATCCCCTGGCTTTCTGGACCGCGAGCTTCGGGCCGCGTGGTCGGGCGGTGCTGCTGGCCCTGGTGATGGTTCCGTTCTGCACCAATCTGGTAATCCGCACCTATGCCC
The DNA here is from genome assembly GCA_044352625.1 of Planctomycetota bacterium. Classification (GTDB taxonomy): domain Bacteria; phylum Planctomycetota; class UBA11346; order UBA11346; family UBA11346; genus JAKLKR01. The sequence continues at coordinate 481 of JBILDK010000295.1, read as the reverse complement.
TGCGCGAGGTGGTCGGGTCGGGCAGTGTGGCGGTTTATCTGGGGATGGTGGCGGCGTGCCTCCCCTTCGCCGCACTGCCGCTCTATACCAGCGTCGAGCGCCTGGACTGGCGCCTGGTGGAGGCCGCCCGCGACCTTTATGCTTCACGCCTCGCCACCTTCCGCCATGCCATCCTGCCCCAGACCGCGCCCGGCCTGCTCGCGGCTCTGATTCTGACTTTCATTCCCGGCTGCGGCATGTTCCTGGTCACCGACCTGCTCAATAACGGCCGGACCTATGTGGTTGGCAACCTCATTCAGACGCAGCTCAACCGGGATATGCCGCTGGCCGCCTGTTTGAGCATGGGCCTGATCGCCTTGACCCTGGTGGGCCTGTGGGCCATGCGCCGCTGGGCCCGTGACGAGTTGGGGCATTGATGCGGCTGCACCCGGTCCTCCCTGCCATCGCCCTGTGCGGCCTAGCGATCCTATGGATCCCGCTG
>JBILDK010000293.1:0-4217 GCA_044352625.1 Planctomycetota bacterium | reverse complement strand
CCATGACAGACCTGAGAAGCAGTGGATCACGATGTCTGGTTGCTTGTTGCGCGGGATGCCGGCCTCCTCGAACTTGGCCAGCTCCTCTTTGATCACCTGATGAATCATGTCTACCGTAGCCATTACCTCCTGCTTCCCGCCTTTGCTATTCAAGTCTTTTCCTTCAACGGTCACCTCGTTGCGCTGACCGACACGCAGGAAAGCCTCGGGAAACACGGTGATCACGCCATTGTTGGTGATGCGCTTGAGTTCAGCTGCGTAATCGCTCGGCTGCCGGCCTTTGACCATGCCACTTGACGCCGGATAGAGGCAGATGTTGACCATCTTGGGCGGATCCACCTTCGTCGGGGTGGAGGCCATCTGCCCCTTATCGGTCGGCAGCAAGGCGCTGATCGCCTTTTCCTCGCTGGTGAACTTCGTGGTCATCACAAAGAAGATCAGCAGCAGCATGATGCAGTCGATCATCGGCACGAGGTCGATGCGGCCCTTGTCAATATCATCTCCACCGCCGTGTGCCATGGTTGTCTCGCTGTATAGGTTGGAGGGCTACCGCGCCGTCACTACTCGTTGGAGAGACGGGTGGTGAAGTCGAGGGTCACGAACGGGCGACCGTTCTTGGGGTCGAATCCCTTTTTGGGCTGCATTTTGGTGAGATCCATGCCATCGGTCAGGATCTGCTGAACCTCCTGAACCACTCGGTACTCCGTGTTGGAGTCGGCACGGATTTCAATGATGACCTTGGGCAGCTTCATGCCCGAGCCCTTGGGATCATCGTATTTCTCTGCCCGATCATAGATCTGGTCGAGGATGGCGCGCAACGCCTGGTATCCCGTGTAGTCGTCAATGCCCTTGCTGATGAAGGTCTTGGTGCCTAGGCGCAGCGAGTTCCGGGGCGGGTCGCCGGCCTTGGTGGTGCCGAAAATATTGATGACTTCGCGCTGCCACTTGGCCTTGGATTCATCAAACTTCACCGCCGTTTTGGTCGGCGGTACCGTTATCTGCTCGGTACGCTGGTCAGTGCTCATACGCCCGCAGAGCATGAAGAACAGCAGCAACAGGAAGATGCAGTCGATCAGGGGCACCAGATCGAGGTGGTCATCAGCCTGGTCGAGGTGGAGTCTGGCCATGGTGGGTGCTGTCGCCGTACAGAGGTGAACGACCGGATCACGCCAGGGTTCAGTGGGCCTGCTGAGGACGGAAGTAGTCCAGGATTTCGTTGGCGATCACACCCGCATCCATCGCCGATTGGTTCACCCGACCGCGCAGGAAGAAGAAGAAGGCCAGGGCGCCGACGGCGATGGCGATACCGGTGGCGGTACACACCAGAGCTTCACCGATGTTGGCGGCCAGCATGTTGGGGTCGACGCCACCGGGGTTGGCGGACATCTTGAGGAACGAGCCGATGATACCCGACACCGTACCGAGCAGGCCGAGCAGGGTGGCGGAGGAACCGAACAGCGACAGCCAGGCGACCTTGCCCATGTACTTGTTGTGCTCTGAGGCGCCGACCAATTCAGCCGCATCCTTCATGGCGTCATAGCCGAAGTCCTTTTTGTCGAGAGCGGCAGCAATGATGTTGCCGAGCATGCTCTGGTCATTGGCGACGACGTTGCGGGCGTTTTCGACCGACTCATCGGTCACACCTTCGGCAAAACAGTTATGGATGTCGTCAGCCATGCCCGGTGGGAGGAGGGTGTCACGCTTGATGGTGAAGGTCCATTGCAGCGCCAGGCTGTAACAGATCAGCGAGAGCACAATCAGGACCGCCTCGATCGGGCCGGCGAGGATGATCAGGTCAAGCAGGCTGTGGCCCTTGGCCGCACCCGCAGGCGCAGCCGCGGCATCTTGGGCCCCAAGTAAGCTGGCCGCGCATAGCAAGGCGACGATGGGGAGGGCGGTGCGCAGGAATCGGGGCATGGGTAGGTTCCTCATCGGTCAGGCCACAGGCGGTCGCTTGCGGCGCGTAGGAGCTTAGGTCAGAATCAGATGTCATCAAGCTGACCGTTGCGTCAGCCCGTGGATAGTGTGTAACGCTCTGTCTGTCTCTTGGGTTCAACCCGGACGCATGGTGGGAAACAGAATCACGTCGCGGATGGTGTCCCGGCCCGTGAGCAGCATCACCAGGCGGTCAATGCCGATCCCCTGGCCGCCGCAGACCGGCAGGCCATGATCAAGGGCGGTGCAGAAATCGTCATCCACCATTTCGTCCACGATCCCGGCTTCGTCATCCTTGGCGGCTTTGGCCTCGGCCACCTGGGCAGCGAAGCGCTCGCGTTGGATGTCCGGATCGTTCAGTTCGCTGTAGGCGTTGCCCACTTCCATACGGGCCATGAACAGTTCGAAACGCATGGTCTTGGAGGGGTCCTGGGGGTGCGCCTTGCACAGCGGGGTCAACCAGGACGGCTGGTCGGTAATGAAGGTGGGCTGGATCAGGTGCGGTTCGACCACGGCCTCCCAGACCTCGTTGGCCAGCCGGTCATAGGTCGGATAGTCGTCAAGCGTTAGGCCCAACTCACGGGCCTTGGCGGTGACCGCGGCCTGGTCGTTGTAGTCGAGTCCGCCCAACTCGCGCATGGCATCCAGGTAGCTGATGCGCCGCCAGGGCTGGTCGAGATCGATGGTCCAGGGGCCGTATTGTAGCTGTCGGGTACCGACCACCGTATCCGCAAGATGGCGAAACAGTTCTTCGCTGAGGTCCATCATGACGTGATGGTCGGCGTAGGCCTGGTACCACTCGATCATGGTGAATTCGGGATTGTGGCGCAGTGAAATGCCTTCATTGCGGAAGTTGCGGTTCAGCTCGAACACCCGTTCCATGCCACCGACGATGAGTCGCTTGAGATACAGTTCCGGGGCGATGCGCAGATAGAGGTCGAGATCCAGGGCGTTGTGATGCGTGATGAACGGCCGGGCAGTGGCCCCGCCGGGGATCACGTGCATCATCGGCGTCTCGACCTCAAGGTAGCCCTTGTCGGTGAAGAAGCGGCGGATCCCGGCCACCAGCCGGGATCGGGTTACGAACGTCTCGAGCGAGGCGTCAGACATCATCAGGTCGAGGTAGCGCTGGCGCTGGCGGGTCTCGGGGGCGAGTTCGCCGCTGTCAGCGCCGGCCTGGTGCGGCGGTGGCAGCATCGACTTGCCGAGCACCACCAAGCGCTCGACGAAAATCGACACTTCGCCGGTGCGGGTGCGGCCGACGGCGCCGGTGACCCCGATCCAGTCGGCCAGATCGACGTGCTCCAGCACCTGCCATTGGGCCTCGCCCAGGCCCTTGAGGTCGCAAAAGAGCTGGATGCCACGGGCCTTCTTGGCCTCGGCTCCGTCGAGGTCGGTGATCCCCGCCAGGCGCTGTTCGCGGCGCAGGTCGGCACGTGAACGATCGAACAGCGACAGAAACAGGAGCTTGCCGGCCTTGCGCAGATTGCCGACCCGACCGGCCACGGTGACCACCGGACCCTTGGGTTGGACCGCACCCTCCCCCGATACCAGCGCCGGACAGGCACTCCGCGCCTGGCTGATGCTGTGGGTGGGCTGGAACGGTGCGCCGAACGGATCGGCCCCCAAGGCGCGCAGGGCCGTGGCCTTGGCGGAACGGGCGGCGCGATATTCGTTGTCGGACATAGTGGTTGGTGGTTGGTGGTTGGTGGTTGGTGGTTGGGCTCTGGTCGGCATGCGGTGGCTGTCTCCAACCACTCCAATCCAACCACTCACCACAGCGCGCCTCAGTACGTTGCGATCACCTGATTGCGCTCGTCGAGGGCGACGACCTTGGGCGTCAGGGTGCGAATCTCGGTCTCGTCGAGCAGTCCGTAGGCGACGATGATGACGCGATCACCGGGCTGGGCATGCCGGGCGGCCGCGCCATTGACGATGATCTGGCGCTTACCGCGTTCGCCGGGAATCAGGTAGGTTTCAAGCCGGTAGCCGTTGTTGCTGTTGAGCAACTGGATGCGCTGATGGACTAGCATCCCGGCCCGTTCGATCAGCTCGATGTCGACGGTAAGGCTGCCGGGGTACTCCAATTCGCACCCGGTTACCGCTCCGCGGTGGAGCTTGCCGATCATCATGTCACGCAGCATGCGGACCTCCTGGGCCGGGCCGGACGCACGGCGTCCGGCCGCTGGTTACTTCTTCTTGCCGGCGGCGGCGGCGGCCTTGGCCGTGGCCTTGAGGCGCTGGATGCGGCGCTCGCGACGGGTGTTCTTCTCACGCTTGTT
>JBILDK010000292.1:0-4226 GCA_044352625.1 Planctomycetota bacterium | reverse complement strand
AAGTGACGCTGGAGAAAGAACTGAAAGGGCGCTGGAAGCTGGAGGACCTGGTCAGCCGCAGCCCGCGCATGCAGCGCCTGTTCGAGCTGGTGCCGGCGGTGGCGGCGTCCCTGTCGACGGTGCTGATCAGCGGCGAGAGCGGCACCGGCAAGGAGCTATTGGCACGGGCCATCCACGCCCAGTCCGGCCGCGCCGAGGCGCCCTTTGTCGCGGTGAACTGCGGCGCCCTGCCCGACAGCCTGCTGGAGGCCGAACTGTTCGGCGTGCGCAAGGGCGCCTTCACCGACGCCAAGGCCGACCGGCCGGGGCGTTTCGAGCGCGCCCGCGGCGGCACCATCTTCCTCGATGAGATCGGCGAAGTCAGCCCGGCGATGCAGGTGCGCCTGCTGCGCGTGCTGCAGGAACGCACCTTTGAACCGCTGGGGGCCGAGGCGCCGGTCCAGGCCGACGTGCGCGTGATCGCGGCCACCAACCGCGACCTCCAGCAATTGGTGACGGCGGGCACCTTCCGCCTCGACCTGTTCTATCGCCTCAACGTGGTGCGCCTGGAGCTGCCACCGCTGCGCGAGCGCCCCGAGGACATCCCGCTGCTCGCCGAACATTTCATCGACCGCCTGAACCGTCTGCAGGGCCGTCACGTCGCCGGGATCAGCGACGCGGCCCTGGCAGTGCTCGGCGCGCACCGCTTCCCCGGCAATGTGCGCGAACTCGAAAACGTGGTCGAACGGGCCTTCGTGCTCTGTGGCGCGGGCCCGATCGACCTCGCGCATCTGCCCGAGGAGCTGCAGGCGGTGCCGGCCCCGGCCGGAGGTTCGCCCCTGGTCCAGGCCGAGGCCGCCGCCCTCGCCGCCGCCCTGCGCAAGCATCGCGGCAACCGTGGCGCCGTGGCCCAGGAGCTGGGCATCCACCGCGCCACGCTCTACCGCAAGATGCGCGAACACGCGCTGATCGACCCGCGCCAGGACCGCTTCGCCCAGGCGTAATCCTGGGGGCTTTCTCTGGGGGCGCGACCGGCCCGGTCGCTCGCGAATCCTGCCATGTCTAACCTCTTCATCATGTCGCAAGGCCAATGTTGCACTTCTGCAAGATTCGCCTCCTTGCTACATGGTCATTTTCAGCAATGACAACACCTTACATACGATGACACTTTGGCACGAATAGAGCTTACCCTGATGTCAGGAGTCCCCATGTCCATCGCCACCATCCAGCCCCGCGACCTCGCCGCCGCCGGCCCGGTCACCCTCATCGATGTGCGCTCGCCCGCAGAGTTCGCCGGTGAGCATGTGTCAGGGGCGCGCAATGTGCCGCTCGACCGGCTCGATGCGGCAGCCCTGCCCTCAGGCCGCCCGCTGTACGTGATCTGCCAGGGCGGCGCGCGCAGCCGCAAGGCCTGCGAGCAACTCGCTGCCGCCGGCATCACCGAGCTGGTAGATGTGGCTGGCGGCACCAACGCCTGGAAAGCCGCCGGCCTGCCGCTGGAGGGCAGCGGTGGCGCGGTGTTCGGGGTCGAGCGCCAGGTGCGCAGCATCATCGGGCTCGGCGTCCTGGTCGGTGCGGTGCTAGCGCTCACGGTTCATCCCTACTGGGCAGGGCTGAGCGGCTTCTTCGGCGCCGGGCTGCTCATGGCCGGCCTCACCAACCTCTGTCCGCTGGCGCTGGCGGTGGCGGCACTGCCATGGAACCGTTCGGCCGCGCCCACGGGCGGCTCCTGCTGCGCGCCCGCTGCACCCAAGATCGGGAACCGCTAGTCGCGCACCGGCGCGCGCACCGACACCACCAGCGCGACCACGGTGAAGCCCGCCAGGATCAGGAACTGGGTGCGCGAATCGACCACGCCCGAGAACAGCAGGATGGTCAGCCCGGTGCCCACCAGCAGGATGAAGACATTGTGCACCATGCTGAACACGGTGCCGCCATAGCCGGCCTTGCCTTCGCGCCCGGCCAGGGCGAGGAAGCGTGCATCGATCACGTTGGTCGGCACCATGTAGAGGAATCCGAGCAGGGTCATGGCGATGGCGCCCTGCCACCAGGTGTGAACCACATACGGAAAGGTGGCGATGAGCACGGCGAGGGCAGCGAAGAAGATCGCGACCCAGGCGCGGCTGCGGAACCAGCCCGAAACCAGGTTGCCGCCAATCGCCCCCAGGGCCACGAAACCGCCGAGATAGCTCACCGTCACCTGGGATATCTTGAGGTCCTGGATGCCGTAGATCATCACCGCCAGCGAGGCCGAGGCGCAGATCCCCCAGGCGATGCCGCCACCGATCAGCAGCGGCCAGTGGCAGCGGAGCATGCCCACGGTCACGCCGACGATGTCGCGCAGACCATGCATGAAAGGCACTGCGGGCTGCTCGGGCAGGCGTAGGCGCAGGGACAGCAGCGCGGTGAGGCCCAGGCCGACGGCGAGGATCGCATGGGCCAGCCAGGGCGCATCAAGCACGCGGCCGACTTCCCGCGCCGGCGTATCGGCGGTGGCGGGTTCGCTGATGAAGGCCACCGCGAGCTGGCTGCCGAGGATGGTGCCGAGCAGCAGGCCCACCACCAAGCCGGCATTGATCAGGCCGCTCACGGTGGTGTCGTCGCGGCCGTTGCCGGCGGCGAGCAGCGGCACCGATTTGCCGCGGGCGGCGCAGGCGGTGCCGTAGCTCAGACCCATGAGCAGGGCCGCATACCACGGATTGAGGCCGCCGGGGATGGCGATGAGCGCCGCCAGGCCCATGCCCACCGCCGAGAGCACGAACATCGGACCGACCCGCCACGCCCCGGCGAGCGGAGCATTGAAGGTGAAGCCGGCGAGAATGCCCACGGTAAAGGTCGCGGCGAGCCCCTGGGACACGGCCTCGGCCAGGGGGATGTCGGGGCGGGTGTCGATGAAGGCGCGCATCCACGCGAACGGCAGGCTCGCCTCGGCGTCGGCGCGGTTGAGCGCGATTTCGCTGATCACCACGAACTTGAACACGGTGAAACCGGCTCCGGCCAGCACCGTGATCAGGATCGGCAGCCACAGCGGATAGCGGCGGGGATCCGGGCATCCGGGCAGGGCGAGGTGCGAGCCGCTCATGAGGGAGGGCACTGTCGGCAGGGCCATGCGCGTGTCCACTGGCCGCCAGGACGGCTGGCAGGGTGGCGGTGCGACGGAACGCGATACGCTGAGCTTCATGCCCCTGCACCGCCCCGCTGCCAGCCGCGGCCATGCCGACCACGGCTGGCTCGACTCCTGGCACACCTTCTCGTTTGCCGATTATCATGACCCGGCATGGATGGGTTTTTCGACCCTGCGCGTGATCAATGAGGACATTGTGGCCGGCGGTACCGGCTTCGGCATGCACCCGCACCGCGACATGGAGATCCTCACCTGGGTCCTGTCCGGCCGGCTGCGCCACCAGGACAGTCTGGGCAACACCGCCGACCTCACCCCGGGCGAGGTCCAGCGCATGACCGCCGGCACCGGCATGGTGCACAGCGAGACCAATCCCGCCGCGGATCCCGTGCATCTCCTGCAGATCTGGATCCAGCCCTCACGGCGCGGACTCGCACCTGGCTACGCGCAGCGCCGGTTCGACCCCCAGGGCCGCTTCCAGGCGGTGGCCACGCCGGATGGGCGCGACGGCAGCCTGACGCTCAATGCCGACGCCACGCTGCACCTTGCGCGTTTCGCCCCGGATGCCCAGGCCGTGTTGCCCGTGCGCCCCGGCCGTCGTGCTTGGCTGCACCTCGCCCGGGGAACCGCGACTCTCGGCGGCCTGACGCTGGATGCCGGGGATGGCCTCGGCCTCGCGCCCGGCGAAGGCGGTGAGTTGGTTGCGACCGTGGCGAGCGAGGTGCTGTTGTTCGACCTGCCATGAGCCTAAACAACGCAATGAACCGTAGACTTCAGGCGGGGTTAACAGGATGGGGAGGATGGGAAGGATGGAATTCATTGGGACATTCGACGGCTTTATCCTCCCTATCATCCCCATCCTGTTCCTTTTTTCGAACTCACCCAGCGGGTGAGCGCGGAACACGCTCGATAGCTCTGAATCAACGACTGATGCATGCCCCCTTGGCCGAGTCCATTGCGTTTTTTAGGATGAGAGCCTGGCTCAGTGCTGTCGCCCCTCCCCCCAGAGGTCAGCGGTTGCCGCCCGGCCGCCACAGCACATCAGCGCGGCCGTGGTCGTTGGCCAGGCGGCTCCAGATGAAGGCGGTGTCGCTGAGACGGTTGAGGTAGCGCACGGCCTCCGGGT
>JBILDK010000028.1:0-13749 GCA_044352625.1 Planctomycetota bacterium | reverse complement strand
GGGCCGGGTCTGATCCTCGGCGCGGCTGAGCGTTTCCAGTTCGACGGCGGTGGCGGCCACGCCCTGGGCTGCCGCATCGCTGGCCTGGGCGGCTTCGGCGGCGGCGGCGGCCTGGGTCGCGACCGCTCCCACGCTGGTCACGATGTCTGCGACCCCGGAGGCGGCCTCGCAGGCCGACTGGCCCATTGCGGTCGTGGTAGCGATCTGCTCCTCGACGGCAGTGGCCACGGATTGCTGCAAGCGGTCGATGCGGGTGACAATGCCATGGATGCCCGTGATGGCTTCGACCGAGGATCCGGCGAGGGCCCGTACTTCACCGACCTTGGCCTCGACCTCGGCGGTGGAGGCCTGGATCTGCTTGGCGAGGCGCTCGATCTCGGTTGCCACCACGGCAAAACCGAGGCCTGCTTTTCCGGCCTTGGCCGCCTCGATGGCGGCGTTGAGCGAGAGGAAGTTGGTTTGATGGGCAATGCGCGCAATCAGCTCCGCGATGGATTGGATGCGGTCGCCGGCTTCGCCCAGGTTGGTGATGCGAGACCTGGCCTCATCAGCCAGCGTCACCGCCTCGCGGCACACCCCCGCCACCTCGTCGACATTCGTGCCGATGCCGCGGATGGCTTGGTCGAGACTCTTGGTACCCGCCGACACGGTGGTGATGGCGCCCTGGACGCGGCCAGCGGTTTCACCGGCAGCAACGGCACTGACCCGGGTGCCCTCAGCGCCTGCAGTCAGAATTGAGGCGATGTCGGTGAGGTTGGTGGCTGCTGTGGTGAGGGAGGTGGCGCGTGGGCGGATGTCGGTGAGAATGCGGTCGAGGTCGGTGGTACGCTGGGCGTTGTCGGTCTCGGTTGCGATCACGCTGCGGGTGATGCGCCGGCTGGTGCGCACCGCCACCAGAGCCGCGAGAAAGGCCACTGTCATCATCAGGATCGGCGCGGTACGGGCGGTGAGGACCATGCGCCCCACGGCGGTGGTGCGGGTCGCGACCAATCCAGTCACCGAGTCTTCTGCCTCATGGCGAAGGGTGGCGATATCGTTGGACAGGGTGGTCACCGTCAGGGCCAGGGTGGCGTCGGCGCTGAGGGAGGTGGAACGCGCCTGGATCAGGCCGGTATCGCCCTGGACCGCGGCCGTGGCCTCAGTGAGGGCGGCGCGGGCTGACCGCGCTGCTCCCGCATCGCCAGCGCTGACCACCGCCAACTGATCGTTAGCCGTTTCTAGCGCGGCGGCGAGGGCGTTGGCGTGCTGAGCCAGGGCGACGGGAGTGGATGCGCCGAGGGCACGGGTTGATTCGAGGAGGGCGGTGCCGGCAGCGATTCTGGCAGCGACGGCGGCACGGCCGAGGTCTTCGGCGGCGGCGAGGGCGCCCAGTGCGGCCGTGACGCCGCTAGAGGTCTGGGCGGCGGTCAGCTCACCCTCATCTATTCCCGTAGCCAGGAGCGGACGGAGCGCGTTCAACGCGCTCAGGACGGCGTTAGCGGCGTCGTCCTCAAGCAGAAACATATCGACGTCGCCCTTGGCCTGGAGTGTCGCCAGACGCCGTGCGAGGAGCCCGGTATCGCCCAGGAGCGCATCAGCGCAGGTGGCCAGCCCGGCGAGCAGGGCGGCATCGGTGATCCCAGCGGCGGCCAGGTCATTGCGAGCTGATTCGAAGTGGCCTCCAGCCCGGTCGCGCAGGGCGCTCAGGCGTGAGCGCTTCTCGGCTTGGCGTGCCTGGGCGATGAACAGCTCAAGCTGGCTCAGCCGCTCCTGCGTTGCGATCAGTGCCTTGATCTGCGCCGATGCACGCTGCGAAGATCCCTGGGCGGTAGTCATCGCGGCGGCAGCGGCCACGCGGCGTTCTCCAGTACGGGTGGCGAGATCACCAACGGCGGTACGCACCGCCTCGAGTGCGGTGGTGGCGCGATTGGTGGCGGCAAAAGCCTGCTGGTTGGCGCGGCGGCGGTCGCGGGCCTGGCGGATGACCACGTTGCTGCCGCTGATCAGCGCCGTCAATTGATGGCCTGCGGTTTTTGGTCCGGTCGCGGCGAGTGCGAGGGCGGCGGTTTCGACGTTGATAGCGGCCTCGTCCAGTTCGCTCGGCCCGGCCCGGCCCACCGCCCCCAGTCCGGCATCGAGCTGGTTGAGGGTGGTGAGGAAGCGCCCCGCGGCGGCCTCCTGGGGCAAGACCTCGTTGGCAACGGTGCGGGTGAGGGCATCCGCCACCACGCCGGCGACAGCCCCGACCACAGCGGTCACGGCCAGGGCGACTAGGAACTGGCGCAGCAGCCGGCCAAGGCTGCGCTGCAAGGGCGTGGCGGCAGCCATAGGATTACTTCAGATCGCTCGCAGGCACGGCCTTTCCAGCTTTGATACGGGTCAGAAATACCGCATCGGAGCCCTGATGGTCGGTGGCCGAGAAGCTCAGCACCATGCCGCCGACATCAACATTGGTGATGCCTTCAATCGCGGCAACCAGACCCTGGCGGGATGGTTCGGCGCCGGCCTTGTCCAACCCCAGGCCGAGCAGGCGACCGGTGGCGTAGCCTTCAAGGCTGATGTAGCCGGGCTTGGCGGCGGGATCAACCGCTGCCAGGGCCGCCTGATACTCCTTCACCAGCACCACGCTGGAGTCATCAGGCGACGGTACCACCTGGGTGATGACCACGCCCTCGCCCTCGGCTCCGGCTTCGGCGATGAGATTCTCGGTGCCGACAAATGACACGGTGGAGAACATTGCTCCCAGGCCGGCGGCCTTGGCTTCCTTGAGGAAAACCGCGATCGGCTTGTAGGGACCGACCATGACCACGGCCTCGGGGGCGCCAGCCATGACGTCGGCCAAGCCCTTCTTCACAGCCACCGTGCCACGCTCAAAGGTGCCCTTGGCGACGAGTTCGAGACCGCGCTTCTTGAGGGCCTTTTCGGTGCCCTTGAGGCCGGCCTCGCCGAAGGCGTCGTTCTGGTAGAACACCGCGATCTTCTTGAAGCCGCGATCAACGGTGAAGCGCTCGACCATCATTTCGGTTTCGTCATCGTAGGACGCGCGCAGGTTGAGGACCCAGGGGAGCGCCTTGCCCTTGGCGTCGGCGCGCAGCAGGCCAGCGCCGGTGAATGCGCCGATCAATGGCACCTTGGCTTCGCTAAGCACCGGGATCGCGGCCTTGGCGGTGGGGGTGCCAACATACCCGGTGAGCGCGAAAACCTTGGATTCTTCAATCAGCGTTTCGGTGGCTTCGGCAGCCTTCTCGGGATCATAGGCGTCGTCAGCCGTTACCAGTTTGAGCTGTCGACCGTGAATGCCGCCGGCGGCATTGGTCTGTTGGACCCAGGCCCTGAGGCCCAGGTTCATGCCCTGGCCAAGACCGGCCGCTGCACCGCTCATGGCAGCGGCTTGGCCGAGAACAAGTTCCTTGGCGGTAACACCGGGATCGGCGGCCATGAGGCCGGCAATGCAGAGCATGGCGAGAACGGGACGGGCGAGGTGCATGAGATCTCCCAAGGTAAGGAAAGGACACAGTTGAAATACTATACCACACGATTTTTACCTCTGCAAGTCGGGCCAGCTTGCGTTGCCGGTACGACTGCGAATAACGCAGCCCACTTAGCGAGGAGTATCCCATGCCCATCCCCGGCACCGTCGTCATCGGACAATCCGGCGGCCCCACCGCCGTCATCAACCAGACTCTCATCGGCGTGGTGAAGGCCTGCCTGGCGCGTCCTGACGTATTCACCAAGGTGCTGGGCGCGGTTCACGGCATCAAAGGCATCATGGGCGGGCGGTTCCATGACTTCGCCAGCGAGTCAGCCGCGAACCTCGAGTTGGTGGCAGGCACGCCCTCGGCGGCGCTGCGTTCGGTACGCCACAAGGCCATGCCCGACGATGGCAAACGCATCCTCGCCCGCTTCCAGGAACTGGGTGTGCGCTACTTCTTCTACATCGGTGGCAACGACACCGCCGAGACGGCCAATCTGATCAACGAGTACGCCCAGCAGGCCGGCTACGATCTGACCTGTTTCCACTGCCCCAAGACCATCGACAACGATCTGCGCGTTACCGACCACTGCCCGGGATACGGTTCAGCAGCCAAGTTCGTGGCCCAGGCCTTCATGGGCGACAATCTCGACCTCGCAGCCCTGGCCGGCATCAAGATCAACGTGGTCATGGGTCGCAACGCAGGCTGGCTCACCGCCGCCAGCGCACTGGCGCGACAGTTCCCGGACGACGGCCCGCACCTCGTCTACTGCCCTGAAGTCGACTTCACCCTGGCTGCCTTTTGTCGCGATGTCGAGACCGTGTATCGGCGCTTGGGCCGCTGCGTGATTGCGGTCAGCGAGGGCATCCACGGACCCGGCGGCAGCGACATCGTTGATCTGGGCGAGGTTGACAGTCACGGCAATAAACAGTTGTCGGGCAGCGGCGCTCTGGGCGATGTCCTCTCCGGGGCGCTCAAGAAGCACTTGGCGGCAGCGATGCCCGAGGCCAAGCACCGGGTCCGCGCGGATACCTTCGGGTATCTGCAGCGCTGCTTCCCTGGCGTGGTCAGCGAGTCTGACGCCAGCGAGGCCCGCCAAGCTGGTGCTGCCGCGGTGGCCGCCGCGCTCGACGGCGTCAAAAGCGGGTCCATCGCCTTTCGCCGCCATGAGCCCTACCGCATCGAGACCTTCGTCACCCCGTTGCCCACGGTGGCCAAGGAGACCAAGCCCATGCCACGCGAGATGCTCAATGCCGCCGGCAATGACGTGGTCCCGGAGTGCTTGCTGCCGTACCTGCGCCCGCTGGTCGGGACCCTGCCCCCGGTAGGGCGGCTGGGTATCGCCTAACCTGCGGCATTGCCGATGCTTGACGACCGGACGACCGGACGACCGGACGCATCTTGACACTCGGGACGACCCCCATACCTTCCCGCTCCCTTCGCCCAGCGTGGGGTCGTTGTCGCCACCTTAGCTCAGCTGGTAGAGCTACTGTTTTGTAAACAGTGGGTCGCCGGTTCGAGTCCGGCAGGTGGCTCCAATTTGGCCAATAGGCCAGCTCTTTCCCGTCCAGGCGGGTGCTCTTTCTGTGCGATCAGACCAAGATTCAGCGGGCTTTTGGGTAGATACCGAAGTGGCCAAACGGGGCAGACTGTAAATCTGCTGGCTCACGCCTTCGAAGGTTCGAATCCTTCTCTGCCCACCACCCTCGCGGGTGTAGCGGCGGCCCACTCACCCTGCGGGTGTAGCTCAATGGTAGAGCGTCAGCCTTCCAAGCTGAACGTGAGGGTTCGATTCCCTTCACCCGCTCCAATCAACGTCTGTCGTCAGTTGTTCTCTCACGGGCTTCTTGTTGCTGCCTTAGCTCAGCTGGTAGAGCGCGTCCTTGGTAAGGACGAGGTCTTGGGTTCAAATCCCAAAGGTAGCTCCACTTTCGCGCCCACCATACCCCTCCGCCCGCCCGGGCGTCTTCCACGGAGCCGATATCATGGCCAAGGAAAAGTTTCTCCGCAACAAGCCGCATGTGAATGTCGGCACCATTGGCCACATTGACCACGGCAAGTCGACTCTGACCGCCGCCATGGTGCATGTGTGCTCGCTGGTCGACCCCAAGGCGACCCCGCCGCGCAGCTATGCGGAAATCACCAAGGGTGGTACCGTCCGCGACGCCAACAAGACCGTGACCATTGCCGCCTCGCACGTTGAGTACTGCTCGCCCAACCGGCACTACGCGCACGTCGACTGCCCTGGACACGCCGACTTCGTCAAGAACATGATCACTGGCGCCGCGCAGATGGATGGCGCGATCCTGGTCGTGTCTGCCGGCGACGGCCCCATGCCCCAGACCAAGGAGCACGTGCTCCTCGCCCGTCAGGTCGGCGTACAGCACATGGTCGTGTTCCTCAACAAGATCGATCTGGTTGATGATCCTGACCTCCTTGAGCTGGTGGAGGAGGAGATCCGCGACTTGCTCAAGAAGTATGATTTCCCTGGCGACAAGACCCCCATTATCCGTGGCCGTTCCAATGCTGCGTTGGCCGCCACCGACGCCAAGAGTGATGACGCCAAGCCGATCATTGATCTGCTCGCCGCCCTCGACTCGTTCATCCCCGAACCGACCCGTGACGACGCCAAGCCCTTCCTGATGCCGGTCGAGGACGTGTTCTCGATCTCCGGTCGTGGAACCGTGGCCACCGGCCGCGTCGAGCGCGGCACGCTCAAGATCACCGATCCGGTTGAGATCGTCGGCCTGCGCGACGAGCCGCTGACGTCGGTTGCCACGGGCATCGAAATGTTCCGTAAGGAAATGGATAGCACTAAGGCTGGCGACAACTGTGGCATCCTTCTGCGTGGCATCGAGAAGGATGCGATTGAGCGCGGAATGGTCATTTGCAAGCCCAAGTCGGTCACCACCCATACCAAGTTTGAGGCGGAGATCTACGTGCTGAAGGCCGAGGAAGGTGGTCGCAAGACCCCGTTCCAGAATGGTTACCGCCCGCAGTTCTACTTCCGCACCACCGATGTCACCGGCACCGTCGAGCTGCCGAAGGACAAGGAAATCGTGATGCCTGGCGACAACGTCAAGATCACCATCACCTTGATCAACAAGGTGGCAATGGAAGAGAAGCTGCGCTTCGCCGTGCGCGAAGGCGGCCACACGGTCGGTTCGGGCGTGGTCACCAAGATCATCGCCTGATCACCCGCGGTTGCGCCGGCATGGGGGTCGCCTCATGCCGGCTTCGCCGTCTCTCGGGGACGGCAGTTTGTTTCGGACAGTCAACGGATAGCTACGGATAGGAGCCGATCATGGCCAAAGAGAAGCGCGAATATGTGATGCTCGTCTGCTCGGAGAGCGGCGACATCAACTACTACACGAGCCGCGCGAAGACCTCGCCCAAGCTCGAGCTGAAGAAGTACAACCCGCGTCTGCGCAAGCACACGCTGCACAAAGAGAAGAAGCGCAAGTAAGGCGCCTCGGCCACCGTCTATCTGGATGGTGGCTCCGGTCGTCTTTGACGACCGGACGACCGGACGACCGGATGACCGGACGCACGGTACCCATACAGGGGTAGCTCAGCTGGTAGAGCAGTGGATTCCAAATCCACCGGTCGGGGGTTCAAATCCCTCCTCCTGTGCCATTTACCCGCGATCGCTCTGCGATCGCACTCTTAAGGTGCCGACGCGACGATGTTCTACAAATGGCCTCACGGACGTCTGATTCGCGTCATCGCCATGATCGTGGCGTTGGTCATCTGTGCGGATATCGGGTGGAATGGCGCCTGGGGTCGCTTCCATCTGTACCTTGAGGGTGCCGAGCAAGCGCGTCAGGGCTTGGCCGCGGCAGGAAATCCCACGCAGCAACTTATTTGGGGCTGTATCTATGCCACCATTGCTGTGGCAGTGCTGGCAGCTGGCTTGGTTTTGGCTGGGGTGCACAAGCGCTCGGTCGAGTTTCTCATCGCTGTCGAGCAGGAAATGACCAAGGTTGTATGGCCTACCGGCAGCGCCCTGTGGCGTGCGACGCTGATCATTGGCATCACCATGGTGGTGCTCGCGCTGGGGATCTTTTTGGTTGATCTTGGCATCTACTCTGGCCTCAATGCCCTCTACCGTATCGGGAGTTCTTTCTAATGCGCTGGTACGTCCTGAAGGCCGTTTCCGGCCGTGAAAACACCTGTCGCGACCTGATTCAGTCCCAGCTCAAATCACGTAGGTTGGAGGCCCAGGTCGGCCAGATGTTGATCCCGGCCGAGCGCATCACGGAGATGAAAAGGGGAAAGAAGGTCACGACCGAGCGTAAGTTGTACCCCGGTTACATCTACATTGAAATGGATCTCCACAGTGATGTAATTGAGATCATCAACGAGGTCGATGGAGTTACGGGTTTCCTGGGTGCAGACCCGCGTAATCCCGATTCTTTGAGCAAGGATGAAGCGGATCGCATCATTCGCATCGCCACCGCGCCGAGTGCGGACGAGCAGCGCAAGGAGTTGATCCAGATACCCTACAAGCTTGAGGATCGGGTTAAGGTCAAGGAGGGGACGTTCGCCGGGATGGAGGGCGTGATCGCTGAGATCAACGCCGCCAAGGGCGAGCTTCGCGTCATGATCACGGTCTTCGGTCGTCAGACTCCGGTCTGGCTTGAGGTATGGCAAGTCGAGGCGGCAGCCTGACTTCAATAGATAGTGTTTTTCACCTAGTCATCCACTATTCCTGGTAGAACGAAAAAGCGCTTGGCAGCCGAGAAATCGCGTTAGCCTCTGCGCCCCCCACATGCGGACCCTCAAGCGCGTCCGCCCTGCGAGCTGAAACAGTCATGGCCAAAGCCAAAGAGATCATCGGTACGATCAACCTGGTCATCCCCGGCGGCGGGGCTACCCCTGCGCCGCCCGTTGGCCCTGCTCTTGGTGCAAAGGGCGTGAATATCGCCGCTTTCGTCAAGCAGTTCAACGATGCGACCGCCAAGTTGAAGGGTGAAATCATCCCCGTGGTGATTTCGGTCTACAAGGACAAGACCTTCAGCTTCATTCTGAAGCAGCCGCCGGTTTCGGCTCAGGTGCGTAAGGCTGCGGGCCTCGAGAAGGGCTCCGGCACCGCCGGTCCCCTGACCTCGATCGCGACCATCACCATGGCCCAGGTCAAAGAGATCGCCGCCAAGAAGGGCGCCGAGATGACCGCCGCTACCCCCGAGGCGGCGATGCGCTCGGTGATGGGCACCGCCCGCTCCATGGGCGTGACCATCAAGGGTTGATCAACTCACTCACAACAAGGTGGAAGGCCGTGACCCGGCCGCCAGTACCACCGGAGGACATATGAAACAGCGCAGCAAGCGTTACCGCGCGCTGATCGACCAGGCCAAAAAGGCCGGCGTCGATCTCGCGGTGGCCCAGCCCGTACCCGCCGCGGTCGGACTGGTCAAGCAGTTGGCCAAGGCCAAGTTCACCGAAGCGGTGGACATCGCCATCCATCTCAATCTCGACACCAAGAAGGCGGACCAGCAGTTTCGCGGCAACTTCTCGTTGCCGCACGGCACTGGCCGCACGGTGCGCGTGATCGCGTTCGTCGACGACGGCGACAAGATCAATGCGGCTCTCACCAATGGTGCGATCAAGGCAGGTGGCGAGACGCTGGTGGCTGAGGTCGAGGCTGGGTTCATGGACTTCGATGTGGCCATCGCCACGCCGAAGATGATGCGCTTTATGGCCAAGCTCGGCAAGGTCCTTGGACCGCGCGGCCTGATGCCATCGCCCAAGTCCGGCACCGTGAGCGATGACATCGCCACCGCGGTTAAGGAGTTCAAGGGCGGCAAGATCGAATACCGCTCCGATGCAGCTGGCAACGTCCAGGTCAGTGTCGGTAATGTCGGCTTCGAGGAATCCAAGCTCGCGGACAACATTGCTGCATTCCTGGGCCATGTTGCTGAACATCGTCCGTCGTCCGTCAAGGGTGAGTTCATTAAGAACGTCGTGGTCTCGTCGACCATGGGCCCCGCGGTCAAGGTCCAGTTTGTTGCGAAGGAGGCCTGAGCCATGCCCAGCCACCTGAATACCCTGATGAACAATGAAGTTCAGGCCTTCACCGAGGGGTCGGCCTCTCTGATCCTGATCGACTCGTCCAAGCTCAAGGCTGACGAAACCCTGAAATTCCGTGCTGACCTGCGCAAGGTCGGAGCGAAATACAAGGTGGCCAAGTCCGCCCTGGTTCAGCGCGCGCTGCCTGCTGGCGCCGACACGGTGATCCCCTTCCGCGGCACGGTCGGCATGATCAAGCCGGCAGCGGATATCGCCGCGGCGGCCAAGCTGATCAATGAGTTGGTCAAAGAGGAGAAGGTCAGCATCAAGGGCGGCGTTCTTGAAGGCAAGGTGATGGACGCCAAGTCTGCCGCCAAGCTGTCCGACATGCCGACCCGCGAGCAGGCCAACGTCCTGGTCATCCGCACTCTCGCTGCGACTCTCGTGCGGCTGGTTCGGATTGTTAAGGCCAAGTCGGAAGAGGGTGCGGATTCCGCAGCGCCTGCAGTCTAAGCCCCTGTTTAAGTTTACATCTACCTACGCCGCCATCATCTCGGCGGATCCCATAGAAAGGCTATTATCATGAGCGACAAGATCGCCTCCATCGTTGAATCCGTGAAGGGCCTGTCGGTCCTCGAGCTCGTTGAGCTCGTCAACCAGCTGAAGGGCGCCCTTGGCGTCTCCGACGCTGCCCTGGCCGGTCCTGCTGCCGCCGCTCCCGTGGCTGCCGCCGCCGTTGCCGACGAGGCCCCGACCTCCTTCAATGTCATCCTTACCGCTGCCGGCGCCAACAAGATTGCTGTCATCAAGATCGTCCGTGAGATCCTGGGACTCGGCCTGGCTGACGCCAAGGGCTTTGTTGAGGGTGCTCCCAAGACCGTTAAGGAAGGCCTGGACAAGGCGGCTGCCGACGAGCTCGCCAAGAAGATCAAGGACACCGGGGCCGAGGTCAAGGTCGAGGGCGCCTGAGCATCAGCTCATCGCCTGTGTGGACCCAGCCGCGCCCATCCCTCCGGCATAACGTCGGGGGGGTGTGCGGCTGGGTTCCTTGTCTCGCATCGTCAGCCTCGTAGCCTCGCCGCCCCTCGTCGGCCACGGGCATAACCGGACCATCAGCGGAGAACCCATGCAGATTCGGCACTTCGGTCGCACCACCGAGATCGTTCCCGTCCCCAGCCTCGTCAATCTGCAATCGCGCAGCTATGATGAATTCCTGGATGCCGATAACGCAGCCGAAAAGCGCAATGGCGTCAAGGGTCTTGAGGCCATCTTCCGTGAATTCTTCCCGGTCACCGGCTATGATGACCAGCTCGTGGTAAGCTATCACGGTTACGTCTTCACTCAGCCGCAGCATAACATGGAGGAGTGTCGCGATCTCGGCCTCACCTACCAGCGTGGCATCAAGATCAAAATCCGCGTTGGCGGCCCCCAGCTTCCGGAAGTCCTTGAAGAGGACGTCCATATTGGTTACTTCCCCATCCGTATCGGTGGCGGTGAGTTCATCGTGAATGGTGCCGAGCGCACTATCGTCACGCAGATCCAGCGTTCCCCAGGCGTGGACTTCAGCAGTGAGACCGGTACCTCTGGTCGCCGTGTGTATTCCGCCCGCGTGATTCCCGAGCGAGGCTCCTGGATCCAGATCGAGCAGACGTCCAAGGACATCCTGCAGATCAAGATCGACAAGAGCGCGAAAGTTGTTGCTACCTGCTTCCTGCGTGCCCTATCCAAGGATTTCGGCACCACGGCCGCCATCATCAAGTCGTTCTTCGTGACCGAAGAGGTCGCCATCGGCGGCAAGGCAGCCAAGGACAAGATCGTTGGACGAATTCTCGCTGCGGACGTGGTCAACGCCGAAGATGGCGAAGTCTTGGCCAAGGCCACCGAGGTGGTCAGTGAAGGCGCCTTCAACAACTTCAAGGATCTCGGCATCGCCAACGTGGTGGTGATCACCGGGCACATCAATAGCGATCTGCCGGTCAAGCCCGACGACATCCTGCTCAACACCCTGGCCCAGGATGAAAGCCAGAGCCACGAAGAGGCGCTGTTGCGCATCTATCGTCGCCTGCGTCCAGGCAATCCCACCGACGAGGCCAAGGTCCGTGAGTTCTTCACCGACCGATTCCTCAATGAGTCGCGCTACAATCTCGGCGCGGTCGGCCGCTTCCGCATCAACCGCAAGCTCAAGAGCACGGGCGAAAGCCGCGTTTTGACCGTGGAGGACTACCTCAAGGCGCTGAACTATCTGCTCAACCTGATTCGCTCCACGAGTTCGGCTGGTGAATTGGACGACATCGATCATCTCGGCAACCGCCGGGTTCGCCCCATCGCGGACTTGCTCTCCGACGAGCTGCGCGCCGCGATGCTCAAATTGCGCCGCGCGGTGAAGGAAAAGCTCTCCCGCGACCTCCAGCAGGAGGACGTGGCTGCCGCTCTCGCCCCGCGCAACCTGTTCAACAACCAGGCGGTGGACAGCGCGATCCAGAACTTCTTCCAGCGTGGCGAGCTGTCGCAGGTGGTCGACCAGTCGAACCTGCTCTCCCAGCTGACCCACGAGCGCCGTCTTTCGGCCCTTGGACCGGGTGGGCTCAACCGCAAGCGCGCTGGCTTCGAAGTGCGCGACGTGCACACCTCCCACTACGGCCGCATCTGTCCGATCGAGACGCCCGAAGGCGCCAACATCGGCCTCATCGTGTCGCTGGCGATCTACGCTGCGGTCAATGAATACGGCTTCCTGGTTACGCCCTACCGCACGGTCAAGAATGGTCGCGTCGCCGATGACGTGGTCTATTTGATGGCTGATGAAGAGGCTGAGGCCAAGATCTGCCAGTCCAACGTCGAGGTCGATGGCAAGGGCAACATCCAGCCCGACATCGTCCAGGTTCGCTTCGCCGGCCAGTTCACCGAAGTCACCAAGGACGAGGTGACCTACTGCGACGTCTCGACCAAGCAGATGATCGGCGTCAGTGCCGCGCTCATCCCCTTCCTTGAACACGATGACGCCAACCGCGCCCTCATGGGTGCGAACATGATGCGTCAGGCCGTGCCTCTGCTGATCAGCGAGGCTCCGGTCATCGGCACCGGCATGGAGATGGAGATCCCCAAGTCGTCCTCGATGGTCGTCATCGCCGACGAGGACGGTGTGGTGTCCTCCGCCGATGCGCGTCAGATCACCATCGGCAGCCACGTCTACCCGCTGCGCAAATACCACGGCTTGAATGAGCGCACCTGCCTCAACCAGACGCCGATCGTGCGTCCGGGCGACAAGGTGACCAAGGGTCAGATCATTGCCGACGGCGGTGGAACCGACAAGGGCCAGTTGGCTCTCGGGCGCAACATCGTCGTCGCGTTCATGCCCTTTGACGGCTACAACTTCGAAGACGCCATTGTGGTCAACGAGCGCCTGCTCGCCGAAGATCGCTTCACCTCGATCCACATCGAGGAGTTCAAGGTCGAGATCCGTGAGACCAAGCTCGGCAAAGAGGAGTTCACGCGCGAGATCCCCGGCCGTTCCGAGGAGGCCCTGCGCAATCTCGATGAGCGTGGCTTCGTGCGCGTCGGCACCTGCGTCCGCCCTGGCGATGTGCTGGTGGGCAAGGTCACCCCCAAGAACAAGTCTGAGCTCTCGCCCGAAGAGAAGCTGCTGCACGCGATTTTCGGTCGTGCCGGCGAGGACGTCCGTGATGACTCCCTGGTGATGAAGCCCGGTATTCGTGGCGTGGTGGTGGCGTGCAAGCGCTTCCAGCGCCGTGCTGCCCTGACTGAGAAGGACAAAAAAGAAGAAGGCATCCGCCTGAAGGCGATCGAGGACCGTTACAAGTCGCAGATGGCCTCGGTGGCGCGCGAAAAGTTCAACCAGATCTGGGAGGTCTCGGGCGCGAACGTGGTGAACATCGAGACCGGTGAGGTCGTCGAGTATACTCCGGACATGAGCGACGAGGAAGTCCTCAAGCTCCACCAGGAGCTGCCGGTCACCGCCCTCAACTTCGTGGGTTCCAAGCGTCGTCGCGCGCGGGCCATCTACGACGAATTTGATCCCAAGATCGACGAGACCAAGAGCGAGTGCGACAAGGAGATCGTCAACGCCAAGCGCGGTGATGATCTGCCCACCGGCGTGCTCGAGATGGTCAAGGTGTTCGTGGCCCGCAAGCTGACCCTCAAGGTTGGTGACAAGATGGCTGGTCGTCACGGCAACAAGGGTGTTATCTCGGTCATCGTGCCCGAAGAAGACATGCCCTTCCTGCCGGATGGTCGCACCGTCGACATCTGCCTGAACCCGCTGGGCGTGCCC